>DAONCJ010000179.1:0-7029 GCA_035401985.1 Burkholderiaceae bacterium
GGTCCCGTCCCGTCCTGTCGCGCCCCGAATGGGCGAGCGCGCTGGTCGTATTCGCCTTGATCGGCATCCTGGTGCCGCTGCTGCATGTGCTGCTGCCCGAAGGGCATGCGCTGCGCCCGAGCACGTATGCGGTGACCCTGGTCGGCAAGATCCTGTGCTTCGCCACGGTCGCCGTGGCCATGGATCTGATCTGGGGCTTCGCCGGCATACTGTCCCTCGGCCACGGCCTGTTCTTCGCGCTCGGCGGCTATGCGTGGGGCATGTACCTGATGCGCCAGATCGGCCGTGACGGCAGCTACGGCGCCGAACTGCCCGACTTCATGGTGTTTCTCGACTGGAAGCAGCTGCCCTGGTACTGGCAGGGCACGGACCAGTGGTGGTGGGCGATGCTGCTGGTGCTGCTGGTGCCGGGGCTGCTGGCACTGGTGTTCGGCTGGTTTGCCTTCCGCTCGCGCATCAAGGGCGTGTATCTGTCGATCGTCACGCAGGCGCTGACCTATGCCGCGATGCTGCTGTTCTTCCGCAACGAGACCGGCTTCGGCGGCAACAACGGCTTCACGGACTTCAAGCGCATCTTCGGTGTGTCGATCACCTCTCCCGGCACCAGGGCAGCGCTGCTGGCTGCCTCGGCACTGTGTCTGCTGCTGGCCTTCCTGCTGTGCCGCTACCTGGTGCGCTCGAAGTTCGGCCGGGTGCTCGAAGCGATCCGCGATGCCGAAGCGCGTGTGATGTTCCTGGGTTACGACCCGCTGCCGTACAAGCTCACGGCCTGGGTGATCTCGGCACTGCTGTGCGCCATCGCGGGGGCGCTCTATGTGCCGCAGGTGGGCATCATCAACCCCGGCGAAATGAGCCCGGCCAATTCCATCGAGATCGCCGTGTGGGTGGCGGTCGGTGGCCGCGGCACGCTGATCGGTCCCATCGTCGGCGCCTTTCTGGTCAATCTGTCCAAGAGCTGGTTCACGCAGGCTTTTCCGCAGCTGTGGCTGTTCTTCCTGGGTCTGCTGTTCGTCATCGTCACCCTGGCGCTGCCGCGCGGTGTGGTGGGGCTGGTGATGTCGTGGCGCGAACGGCGAGCCGGCGCGGGAGGCAAGGCATGAGTGAATTCCATGGTCGGATGCCGCGGCCCGGCGAGGCCCAGGCCTTGCGCGATGAGGCGGGCAGCACAGGCGGCGAGGGCGGTTCGATGTCGGGCGGTCATGTCGTCGTGCCCGGACAGATCGACGTCTCGCACAAGGTCATTCTGTACCTCGAAGGCGTGACGGTGTCCTTCGACGGCTTCAAGGCGCTCAACGATCTGTCGCTGTCGATCGACAACGGCGAGATGCGCGCCATCATCGGCCCGAATGGCGCGGGCAAGACGACGATGATGGATGTGATCACCGGCAAGACCCGGCCCGATTCGGGCAAGGTGTTCCTGGGCCAGACGCTCGACCTCACACGCATGAGCGAGCCGGTGATCGCCCGTTCGGGCATTGGCCGCAAATTCCAGAAGCCTTCGGTGTTCGAGCAGGCCAGCGTGCTCGAGAACCTCTGGCTGGCCTGTCAGGGGGAAAAGAGCTGGCTGCGCTCGCTGCGCGAACGCATTGCGCCCGGGCAGGTGCGGCGCATCGACGAGGTCATGGAGACGGTGGGCTTGAGCGATTCGCGCGACCGGCTGGCCGGGTCGCTGTCGCATGGCCAGAAGCAGTGGCTCGAGATCGGCATGCTGCTGATCCAGGAGCCCAAGCTGCTGCTGCTGGACGAACCGGTGGCCGGCCTGAGCGACGAGGAAACCGAAAAGACGGCGGTGCTGCTGCGCCAGCTGGCGGGCCGGCATTCGGTGGTGGTGGTCGAACACGACATGCACTTCGTCGAGCAGTTGGGCTGCCGCGTGACGGTGCTGCATCAGGGTCATGTGCTGGCCGAGGGCGACCTGGCCAGTGTGCAGGCCGATCCGCGCGTCATCGAAGTGTATCTGGGACGTTGAGCCATGAGCCTGCTTGAAGTGCAATCGCTGTCCCAGGCTTATGGTGGCAGCCGCATCCTGCGCGATGTTTCGTTCACCGCCGAAGCCGGCCAGGTGGTCGTGCTGCTGGGCCGCAACGGCGTGGGCAAGAGCACGCTGCTGCGCACGCTGATGGGCGTGCATCCGGCGCTGTCGGGTCAGGTGACGCTCGATGGCAGGCGGCTCGACGGACTGTCGCCGCATCTGCGCGCCGCCGCGGGCATCGGCTATGTGCCCCAGGGGCGCGAGATCTTTCCCCGCCTCAGCGTCGAGGAGAACCTGCGCGTGGGTTTCGCGACCGGTCGCCTGAAATCCATCGAGCCGCAGATCTACGAGCTCTTTCCGGTGCTGGCCGAAATGCGCAATCGTCGCGGAGGCGACCTGTCCGGCGGTCAGCAGCAGCAGCTGGCGATCGCGCGCGCGCTGTGCACCCAGCCGAAGATGCTGCTGCTCGATGAACCGACCGAAGGCATTCAGCCGTCGGTGATCAAGGACATCGGGCGGGTGATCCGCCGGCTGGCCAGCGAACAAGGCTTGTGTGTGCTGCTGGTCGAGCAGTACTACGATTTCGCGGCCGAGCTGGCCGATGCCTATCTTGTGATGGAGCGCGGCGAGATCGTGGCGCGCGGCGCCGGGGCACAGATGCAGTCCGATGGCGTGCGCCAGATGGTGTCGGTCTGAGCCTGCGGTCGCGATGCGCGAAGGCATCGTCACGGCGAAGGCACCGGGCAAAGGGGCGGTCCCTATAATGCGCGGTCCACTGCTTGTCGCCCAAGGCCCCGAGTCGTTCCCTGTGCCGTTGCCGCCCGCCTCCCATCCGTCCGTGCCTGATACGGCTGCGCACGAATCAGCAGCGCAGCAGAGCGCCGCCGCGGTGCTGGCGGCCTACGGTGGCGGCTGGCAGGCCAGCCTCGACATCGCGATGACGCGGGTGGCCGGGCGAACAGTGGCTTCGCGGGTCAGCCATGCGGGGCCTCTGCGCGTGCAGAAGGTGCTGTGGCCCGAGGGGCCCGAGCTTGCTCACCTGATCCTGCTGCACCCGCCATCGGGACTGGCAGCCGGTGATGCACTCAGGCTCGAGATCGCACAGGCCCCAGACACGCGTGTGCTGCTGACCACGCCAGGCGCCGGACGCTGGTATCGCGCCGATGCGACGGCGACGCAGACCGTTTCTCTTTCGGTCGGCGAACGCGGCAGCCTCGAGTGGCTGCCTCAGGAGACGGTGCTGCACGATGGCGTGAAAGGCGTGCAGCGGATGTCGGTCGACCTTGCACCATGCGCAGCGGCCATCGGCATGGACGTGCTGGTGCTGGGACGCAGGGCCAGCGGCGAGCACAAGGTGACCGGTGACTTCCGAAGTCATCTCACGCTTCGTCGTGGCGGGCGCCTGCTGCTGTCTGAAGTGGCCCGCGTGGGCCATGCAGAGCAGGGCCTCGCCGCTCTGGGACACGCGCATGTCAGCGGCCTGCTGTGGGCTGTCTCGCCTGCGCCTCTGCACACGGATCTGGCCGAAGCGGTCGAGGCGGCCCTGGACGACGCGCTGGGTGCGAACTCCCACAGCCGGGGCTGCGGTCGCGACGGCGCGGTGGCCGGCGCTTCGGTGGTCGACCCGCATCTGCTGCTCGCGCGCGCGGTCGGCGGCTCACCCGAGCAGATACGTCGCGCGCTGGCCGCCGCCTGGGCGGTTCTGCGCCCCATACTCATCGGTCGCGCGGCAGTGCCGCCGCGCATCTGGATGACCTGACAAGACTTGAACACGGAGAACCGAATTCATGGACCTGACGCCCCGCGAAAAGGACAAGCTGCTGATCTTCACCGCCGCGCTGCTGGCCGAACGACGGCTGGCGCGTGGCGTGAAGCTCAACTACCCCGAGGCGGTCGCGCTGATCAGCGCCGGCATCCTAGAGGGCGCGCGCGACGGCCGCACGGTGGCCGAACTGATGGCGCTGGGCAAGACATTCCTCGCCCGTGACCAGGTGATGGAGGGCATCGCCGAACTGATTCCCGAGATACAGGTCGAGGCGACGTTCCCCGACGGCACGAAGCTGGTGACCGTCCACCAGCCGATCGCCTAGGCCTGTGTCCAACGGCACCGCCCCCTCCACGACCCCACCGGAGATTCGAAAATGATTCCAGGCGAAATCATCGCCGCCGCCGGCGACATCGAATTGAATGTCGGCCGTCGAACACTGAGCATCGAGGTCACCAACCGCGGCGACCGCCCGGTTCAGGTTGGCTCGCACTACCACTTTGCCGAAACCAATGCGGCGCTCGACTTCGATCGGGGCGCCGCGCGCGGCATGCGGCTGAACATCGCCGCCGGCACCGCGGTGCGCTTCGAGCCGGGTCAGTCGCGGCAGGTGCAACTCGTCGACTATGCCGGCACGCGCACAGTCTATGGTTTCAATGCGGCGGTGATGGGATCGCTCGATACGGGCAACGGAGCAAAGACATGAGAATCTCGCGCCAGGCTTATGCCGAGATGTTCGGCCCGACCGTCGGCGACCGCGTGCGCCTCGCCGACACCGATCTGTTCATCGAGGTCGAGCAGGACTTCACGATCTACGGTGAAGAGGTGAAGTTCGGCGGCGGCAAGGTGATCCGCGACGGCATGGGCCAGTCGCAGATGTCCAGCGCTCATGCGGTGGACACCATCATCACCAATGCGCTGATCGTCGACCACTGGGGCATCGTCAAGGCGGACATCGGCATCCGTCAGGGCCGGATCTTCAAGATCGGCAAGGGCGGCAATCCCGATGTGCAGCCCGGCGTGGACATCGTGATCGGCCCCGGCACCGAAGTGATCGCCGGCGAGGGGATGATCGTCACGGCCGGCGGCATCGACACGCACATCCATTTCATCTGCCCGCAGCAGATCGACGAAGCGCTGATGTCGGGCGTGACTACGATGTTCGGCGGCGGCACCGGACCGGCCACCGGCACGAATGCCACCACCTGCACCCCCGGGCCATGGCACATCGCCCGCATGCTCGAGGCGGCCGAAGGGCTGCCGATGAATCTCGGCTTCATGGGCAAGGGCAATGCCAGTCTGCCGGCCGCGCTGGTCGAGCAGGTGAAGGCCGGCGCCATTGGACTGAAGCTGCATGAGGACTGGGGCAGCACGCCGGCGGCCATCGACTGCTGTCTGGGCGTCGCCGACGAACACGACGTGCAGGTCGCCATCCACACCGACACGCTCAACGAGTCGGGCTTCGTAGAGACCACGATCGCGGCGTTCAAGGGCCGCACCATCCACAGCTTCCACACCGAGGGCGCCGGGGGCGGCCATGCGCCCGACATCCTGAAGGTCGTGGGCGAAGCCAACGTGCTGCCCTCGTCGACCAATCCGACACGGCCCTATACCGTGAACACGGTGGACGAGCACCTGGACATGCTGATGGTCTGCCATCACCTCGATCCATCGATCGCCGAGGATGTGGCCTTCGCCGAAAGCCGCATCCGCCGCGAGACCATCGCCGCCGAGGACATCCTGCACGACCTGGGCGCGATCTCGATGATGTCCTCGGACAGCCAGGCGATGGGCCGGGTCGGCGAGGTGATCCTGCGCACCTGGCAGACCGCGCACAAGATGAAGTTGCAGCGCGGCGCGCTGCCCGCGGAGGCTCAGGGGCTGGCGCGCGCCGACAATGCGCGCGTCAAGCGCTATG
Source organism: Burkholderiaceae bacterium (assembly GCA_035401985.1). Lineage (GTDB taxonomy): Bacteria > Pseudomonadota > Gammaproteobacteria > Burkholderiales > Burkholderiaceae_E > Quisquiliibacterium. The sequence continues at coordinate 5,656 of DAONCJ010000179.1, forward strand.
TCGCGAAGTACACGATCAACCCGGCGATCACGCATGGCATCTCGCACGAGGTCGGCTCGATCGAGGTCGGCAAGCTCGCCGACCTGGTGCTTTGGAAGCCGGCCTTCTTCGGGGTCAAGCCGGCGCTGATCGTCAAGGGCGGGGCCATCATCGCCGCCGCGATGGGCGACCCCAATGCCTCGATTCCAACGCCACAACCCGTGCACATGCGGCCGATGTTCGGCGCGTATGGCCGGGCACTGGCCAGCACCTGCGTGAGCTTCGTCTCGCAGGCCGCGCTCGCCGATGGGGTCGGCGATCGCCTGGGCCTGCAGCGCCGCCTGGTCGCCGTGAAGAACATGCGGCAACTCGGCAAGAAGGACATGATCCACAACGACTGCACGCCGGTGATCACGGTCGACGCACAGAACTATCGGGTGCATGCGGACGGCGTGCTGCTGGCCTGCGAACCGGCGAAGGTGCTGCCGATGGCGCAGCGCTATTTCCTGTTCTGATGCCAGTGAGCTTTCTGGAGCGCCGCTGATGGGCAGCCGTGTGATTGATCCCGAGCGTGATCGCGTTCCGGCGATCGAAGGCCTGCCGGTGCTCGATCGCGTGGAGACATCGGCCTGTGCACCGGACGCGCCTGTTGGCGTGCTGCGTCTGCCCTTCGACGCCCGCTCGCGCAGCCGTCTGCGAGCCCGTCTGGAGGACGGCACCGAAGTGGCACTGGTGCTGCCGCGCGGCACGGTGCTGCGCGACGGTGCGATCGTCAGCGGCGCCGGGCTGCGGGTTCGGGTGCTGGCTGCCGACGAAGATGTGCTCGAGGTGCGAGCCGACTCGCCGATCGCACTGGCGCGTGTCGCGTATCACCTGGGCAACCGCCATGTGCCGGTCGAGGTCGGGGCCGACCGGCTCCTGCTGGGCTACGACTCCGTGCTTGCCGACATGCTGATCGGCCTGGGCGCCAGACTGTCACGCACCTGGTCGGCGTTCGAGCCCGAGGGCGGAGCCTATGGCCATGGCCACTGAGCCGCCGCGCTTCGACGACGGGCTGGCCCGCTGGCTGCCCGCCCTGATGCAGCTTGCTTCGCCGATGCTGCCGATCGGCAGCTTCGCCTACTCTCAGGGGCTCGAGGCTGCCGCGTGGGCCGGCGTCGTGACGGACGAGGCCTCGGCGCTGGCCTGGATCGATTCGCATTGGCGACAATCGTTCGCCGTGCGCGAGCTTTCCGCGCTTTATGAGGCCGCCTGTGTGCTGGACGTGGTCAGCGGCGACGAGGCCGTGACGCTCGATCGCCTGTCGGCGATCGATGAGCGCTTCATGGCCAGTCGCGACAGTCAGGAAGCGCGCTCCGAGACCCGGCAGGTCGGAGCCGCCCTGCTGCGTTGGCT
>DAONCJ010000180.1:0-7027 GCA_035401985.1 Burkholderiaceae bacterium
CGCGCTGGTGGCCACGGCCCGGCCATCCTGAATGCGATTCACCATGCAACCGGCGTGCGGGTGGGTCAGGTGCCTGTCACGCCGGCAAGGCTGCGTGCGGCGATCCGGTCTGACGCCGCCCGAAACGGCGCCATCCAGACGCGCGTCACGCGAACGCCGGCAGCGGCCGGCGACGCGGTGGACGCACCGACGATCAGGGAATCTCCAAGATGACAGTCGCCGACGCGCCGGGGCGCAGTGCACGCAAGATCGAATGCAACGCCTGTCCGGTCTTGTGCCAGATATCGGAAGGCCGAAGCGGCGCATGCGACCGCTACGCCAACGTCGAGGGCGTCCTGACGCGGGTCGATCCGGTGCTGCTGCTCGGCCGCCAGGGTGCCGCGGTCGAGTTCGCGAAGGTCGATCGCGACTGGGATGGCGCGCTGGTGGGCCCGGACGTGTTCGTGACCGGTGTGGGCGCCGGCACGACCTATCCCGACTACAAGCCCGCCCCGTTCATCGTCGGCAGCGAGGTCGACGGGGTGGACACGGTCACCGTGGTGACCGAAGGCATCTTCAGCTACTGCAGCTTCCGGGTGAAGATCGACACCGACCGCTATCTGGGCCCCGAGCGTGCGCTGGTGCGCCACCAGGGCGAAGTGGTGGGCCATGTGACGACGCAGGAGTATGGCTCGCAGTTCCTGTCGCTTGGCGGCGTGCATCACCTCACCGCTGGCAGCAAGCGCGAGGGTCGCATCACCTGCGACCTGATGATGGCGATGGGCAATCGGGCGCCGGTCGACCTGGAAATCGAGGGCGGCGCGCATCTGCGCGTGAGCGCCGGCGAGGCGCCGATCGTCAACGGGCAGCCCGAGCGCCGCATGCGGGTGGGCTGCGGGTCGGCGACGATCGGCATCTTCGCGCAGCAGTGGCTGGGCCAGGTCGACGAGGTCGTGGTGGTCGACGATCACATCACCGGCGTGCTGTCCGAGCACCAGGCGGGCAAGTGCCTGGACATCCCGGCCTCGGGGATCCGGCTGCGCGGCCGCAAGTCCACGCCGGGGCGCTATTTCCAGGTGGCCAACCCGGGCACGGGCTGGGGAGGCACCGACATTACCGATCCGCTCACGATCATCGAAGGCTGGAACCCGAAGCACGCGCGTCCCGGGCTTCGCCTGCTGATGGTCTCGACCACCGGCGACGACGCCGAGTACTTCGTGCTCGACGAGTCGCTGCGGCCGGTCAGGGCCGCCATGCCGGCGCCGGTGGCGCGGGTTGTCGATCGCATCGGCGAGAATTGCGAGCCCTCGCTCGCCACGGTGCTGTTCGTGGCCGGGGCTGGCGGCAGCCTGAGGGCTGGGGTGACCGAAAATCCGGTGCTGCTGACCCGGTCGATCAAGGACCTGCTCGTCAAGGTCACCTGTGGCGGTGCGCCAGCCTATGTATGGCCAGGCGGGGGCATCACCGTGATGGTCGATGTGGCGCGCATGCCTGCGCACAGCTTCGGCTGGGTGCCGACGCCGGCGATCGTCGCACCAATCGAATTCACGATGCGCTTGTCCGACTATCGCGCGCTTGGCGGCCATGTCGACACGATGCTCACCCTGGCCGATGTGCTGGCGCAGGGCCATGCGCGCGGCGAGCCCTGGAACCCCGTGAACCCGTGGCCCGCAGGCGGCGCGGCCTGATCCGATGCGAGCCGCCTCGAAGGGCAGGGGCGGGTCGCGCGCATGAGGTCCGTCTGATGGGTCCGGTCCGTGCGCGGCTGGGTCCTGAACGCTGGCATTTCCAGCATGGCCCGATCGATCTGGTGATCGGCGCGCACGGTGACGAGACCGCGGTGGCTGAGGCGCTGGCCCAGGCCTGGAGTCGCTTTGCGACCGTGCTGGCTGAACTGGTCGGCGAACTGGTGCTGCTGCGCACGCCCGTGGCCGGCGCTTGTCCGGTGCAGGGGCCGATCGCCCGGCGGATGTGGCAGGCGTGCATGCCGTTCGCGCCGGAGTTCATCACGCCGATGGCGGCGGTCGCGGGCAGCGTCGCGCAGGAGGTCGTCGACGGGTTCAAGCGGCCCGGAATCCGCCGCGCCTGGGTCAACAATGGCGGGGACATCGCGCTTCACCTGCAGGCAGACGAGCGGCTGGTGCTGGCGGTGTGCGCCGATCCGCGAACCGCGCCGTCGCCGGCCGATCGGGTCGTGATCGAGGCGGCCAGTGCGGTGCGCGGTGTCGCCACCAGTGGCTGGCAGGGCCGCAGCCTGTCGCTGGGGATCGCCGATGCGGTCACCGTGCTGGCATCGTCAGCGGCTCGGGCCGACGCTGCCGCGACCATGATCGCCAATCGCGTCAACTGCGAAGATGCGGCGATCGAGCGGCGTGCGGCATGCGAGTTGAAGGACGACACCGACCTCGGCATGCGGCCTGTGACGGTCGCGGTCGGTCCGCTTTCGCCGGACAAGGTTCATGGGGCGCTGACGCAGGGCGCCCGGTATGCGCAGACACTGATCGAGCGCGGGCTGATCGCACAGGCGATGTTGTCGCTGCAGGGTCGATCGCGTATCGTCGTGCCGTCAAATTCGAGGCTTCCATGACCGCCCAGATCCGCAAGCTGATCACCTTCGTCGAAGAGACCCGCATCGAGATGGGGCGTCCGGTCGAGCCGGCCACGCGCAAGGCGGTGGCGATCGCTGTTATCGCCAATCCCTATGCGGGCCGTTACAGCGAGAATCTGGACGCGCTGGTCGCGATCGGCGAAGAACTCGGCGATCTGCTCGGGCGGCGCTGCGTCGAGGCGCTCGGCATCGCGCCGGGGCAGGCGCAGAGTTATGGCAAGGCCGCCATCGTGGGCGAGGGCGGCGAACTCGAGCATGCGGCCGCCATCCTCCATCCGAAGCTCGGTGCACCGCTTCGTCGCGTGGTCGAGAAGGGCGCTGCGCTGGTACCCTCTGCCAAGAAGATGGGTGGCATGGGGACCGCCATCGACCTGCCGCTCGGGCACAAGGATGCGGCCTTCGTGCGCAGCCATTTCGATGCGATCGAGGTTCGCGTGCCCGATGCCCCGCGCAGCGGAGAAATCGTCGTGGCGGTTTCGCTGACCGACAGCGGGCGGCCCGCGCCGCGGATCGGTGGCTTGCAGGCCCACGAAATCAAGGGCGAGGACGGGCTGCGCTGAACGCGCCGGCCTGCGATCGACACACGGCAGCGCTCCCGTGCCGGCACGACAAGACAGATCAACGCCAGACATACATCAGAACGACAACAGGGGAAACGCATGAACAGGATCTTCGCGGCCTTGGCCGCAGCGGGAATCGCGCTAGCCGCAGCGGGTGCGGCGGCTCAGCCCATCCGGATCGGCGAGCTCAACAGCTACAAGAGCCAGCCTGCCTTCCTTGACCCGTACAAGAAGGGCTGGGAGCTGGCACTCGAAGAAATCAACGCTGCCGGCGGCGTGCTGGGCCGCAAGGTCGAAGTGATCTCGCGTGACGACAACGGCAATCCGGGCGATGCGGTCCGGGTCGCCGAAGAACTGGTCTCGCGCGAGAAGGCCGACCTGATCTTCGGCACGTTCCTGTCGCACATCGGCCTGGCGGTGACCGACTTTGCCAAGCAGCGCAAGGTTCTGTTCCTGGCCGCCGAGCCGCTCACCGACAAGGTCACCTGGCAGAACGGCAACCGCTACACCTACCGTCTTCGGCCCTCGACCTACATGCAGGTGGCGATGCTGGTCCCCGAGGCTGCAAAGCTCAAGAAGAAGCGCTGGGCCATCGTCTATCCCAACTACGAATACGGCCAGTCGGCGGCGGCCACCTTCAAGGAACTGCTGAAGAAGGCGCAGCCCGACGTCGAGTTCGTCGGTGAGCAGGCGCCGGCCCTCGGCCGCATCGACGCCGGCGCGGTGGCGCAGGCGCTGGCCGACCTCAAGCCCGACGCGATCTTCAATGTGCTGTTCGCAGCCGACTTGTCCAAGTTCGTCCGCGAGGGCAACACGCGCGGCCTGTTCAAGGACCGTGCGGTGGTCAGCCTGCTGACCGGCGAGCCCGAGTACCTCGACCCGCTGCGCGATGAAGCCCCTGAAGGCTGGATCGTCACCGGATACCCGTGGTACAGCCTGAAGACCGCCGAGCACGACCGCTTCCTGCTGGCCTACCAGAAGAAGTGGAAGGAATACCCGCGTCTCGGATCGATCGTCGGCTACGCCTCGCTGATGTCGGTGGCGGCCGCCATCAAGAAGGCCGGCAGCACCGACACCGAAAAGATGATCGCGGCATTCAAGGGGCTGCAGGTCGACACGCCGATGGGACGCATCACCTATCGCGCCCAGGACAACCAGTCGACGATGGGCGCCTACGTGGGCGTTACCACCGTGAACCAGGGGCGCGGCGTCATGAAGAACTTCCGCTACATCGACGGCAGCGCGGTGATGCCCTCTGACGCCGTCGTGGCCAAGCTGCGGCCTGCCCAGTAAGGCGCTTCGCGGGACGCGACGCACCGGCCGCCTCGGCCGGTGCCGTCCCCGTGCGCCCTGCATGAAGCCAGCCAAAGTCGCCCATGATCGCCTCCCTGAGTGTCCAGCTGCTGAACGGGCTGGCCGGTGCTTCGACCCTGTTCCTGATCGCGGTGGGACTTTCGCTGATCTTCGGCGTCACGCGGATCGTCAATTTCGCCCACGGTTCGATGTACATGATCGGCCTGTACACGGCATGGTCGCTGACCGAGTGGCTGGGCAGCGGACCGCTCGGTTTCTGGGGTGCGGTGCTGCTGTCGGCAGTGCTGGTCGGCGGTCTGGGCGCACTGATCGAACTGACCGTGCTGCGCAGGGTCTATGCGGCGCCCGAACTGTTTCAGCTGCTGGCCACCTTCGCGGTGGTGCTGATCCTGCGCGACGCGGCGCTGGCCCTGTGGGGGCCTGAGGACCTGCTCGGCCCGAAGGCGCCGGGCATGAAAGGCGCAGTGCAGGTGCTCGGTCGCGCGCTGCCCGAGTACGACATTTTTCTGATCTTCGTCGGCCCGGCCGTGCTCGGTCTGTTGTGGCTGATGCTGCATCGCACGCGGCTGGGCGTGCTGATCCGCGCCGCGACCCAGGACCGCGAGATGGTGGGCGCGCTGGGGGTCAATCAGGCGTGGCTGTTCACCGGTATCTTCGCGCTCGGCTCGGCGCTGGCTGCCCTGGGCGGGGCGCTGCAGCTGCCGCGCGAACCGGCCAGCCTTGCGCTCGATCTGACTACGATCGGCGATGCCTTCGTGGTGGTGGTGGTCGGTGGCATGGGCAGCATTCCGGGCGCCTATCTGGCTGCTTTGCTCATCGCCGAGATCAAGGCGCTTTGCTACGGGCTCGGGTCCGTCGCCATCTTCGGGGTCGAGCTCTCGTTCTCCAAGCTCACGCTGGTGGTCGAGTTCCTGGTGATGGCGGTCGTGCTGATCTTCCGGCCCTGGGGCCTGCTGGGAAGGGCGCAGGGCGCCGTGCGCGCGGCCGGCGAGCCGGAAGCGCCGATGCGCCCGATGGGCCGCAGCGCGCGCGCCGCGGTGCTGGCGATCGGAGCGCTGCTGCTGCTGGTGCCGGCCGGCGCGGAACACTTCCCGTATGCCACGGTGCTGCTCATCGACATCCTGATTGCGGTGCTGTTCGCCGCCAGTCTCCACTTCATCATGGGACCGGGCGGAATGCATTCGTTCGGGCACGCCGCCTACTTCGGCCTGGGCGCGTACGGTGCTGCCATGCTGCTCAAGGGCGCGGCGCTGCCGATGGAAGTCGCGCTGGTCGGCGGGCCGTTTGTCGCGCTGATCGGCGCGGTGGTGTTCGGCTGGTTCGCGGTCCGGCTGTCGGGCGTGTATCTGGCGATGCTCACGCTCGCCTTCGCGCAGATCGTCTGGTCGGTCGTGTTCCAGTGGGACGAGATCACCGGCGGCAGCAACGGTCTGGTGGGCATCTGGCCCTCCGAGCGCTTCGCCAGCAAGACGGCCTATTACTACCTGACACTGCTGCTGGTCTGCGCGAGCGTCTACGCGCTGCGGCGCATGCTGTTCTCCCCTTTCGGGTATGCCATGCGGGCGGGACGCGATTCGCCGCTGCGCGCCGAGGCGATCGGCATCGACGTGGTCAAGGTCCAATGGGCCGGCTTTGCCATCGCCGGCCTGCTGTGCGGTCTGGCCGGCGCACTGTATGCCTTTGCCAAGGGCACCATTTCGCCCGAAGCCATTTCGGTCGGTCGCTCGGTAGACGGCCTGGTCATGGTGCTGCTGGGCGGGATTCAGACCGTGGCCGGACCGGTCGTCGGCGCCGCTGCCTTCACGTGGCTGCAGGACACCCTGATCCGGGCCACCGACTACTGGCGCGCGCTGCTCGGCGGAGTCGTCCTGCTGCTGGTGATCGTGTTCCCGCAGGGCATCGCGGGCGGGCTCATCGCGCTGGCCGGACGCTGGCGGACTGCGCCGAAAGCAGCCGCATGAGCGCCGGCCCCCCGCGGGCGCTGCCCGCCGTCCCCCCGGGGGCGCTGCCCGCCGAGCCCCTGCTGCAGGTGCACGGCCTGTCAAAGTCCTTCGGCGGGGTGCGCGCGGTATCCGGCGTGTCTTTCGATCTTCCACGCGGCGAACTGCTGGCCCTGATCGGGCCCAACGGCGCGGGCAAGTCGACCTGCTTCAACATGATCAACGGCCAGCTGCGGCCCGACGCCGGCCGCATCATTCTCGATGGACAGGACATCGCGGGCCTGCCGCCGCGGCAGATCTGGCGCCGCGGCGTCGGTCGCACGTTCCAGGTGGCCGCGACCTTCGGCTCGATGACGGTGGCCGAGAACGTCCAGCTCGCGCTGCTCTCGCACGCCGGTCAGTTGTCCCGTTTGTGGCCGCGCGCCGCCGGGATGCACCGCGACCGCGCGCTCGAGCTGCTGGCCGAGGTCGGGCTGCGCGATCGTGCCGACGACCCGTGCAGCACGCTGGCCTACGGCGACATCAAGACGGTCGAGCTGACCGTGGCGCTGGCCAACCGTCCGCGACTGCTGCTGATGGACGAGCCCACGGCCGGCATGGCGCCACGCGAGCGCAATGCGCTGATG
>DAONCJ010000181.1:0-6991 GCA_035401985.1 Burkholderiaceae bacterium
GCACCAAGGCTCCGATCCGCGAGATGGCCTCGCTGATCCACAACGTGCCGGCCGCGCGGCTGTTCGACGAGATGCTCAAGCTGCTTCAGTCGGGCCACTCGCTCGAGAGCCTGCAGCAGCTGCGCAACGAGGGCCTGCACCACGGTCTGCTGCCGTTGCTCGACGTGATCCTCGAGCAGCCCGACGGTGAGCGCTTCATCCGCGTCGCCCTGACGCGCACCGATGAGCGGGTGCTCGAGGGCAAGTCGATCTCGCCGGGGTTCCTGTTCGCCACCCTGCTCTGGCAGGAAGTGCGCGTGCGCTGGAATGACCGTGTCAAGGCTGGCGAACAGCCCATTCCCGCCCTGCACGAGACGATCGACCGTGTGATGGATGAACAGGGCTCCAAGCTCGCCATCCAGAAGCGGATCATCGCGGACATGCGCGAAATCTGGGCGCTGCAGCCGCGCTTCGAGCGGCGCACCGGCACGGCACCGCAGCGTCTGTTCGAGCACCTGCGTTTTCGGGCCGCCTACGACTTCCTGATCCTGCGCTGCGATGCGGGCGAAGCGTCGGCCGAACTGGGCGCCTGGTGGACACGCTATGCGGAAGGCGATTCGGCCGAGCGGCAGGACCTGATCGCCGAGGCGGCGGCCGGTGCGGGACCACGCTCCTCGGCCAGCGCCACCAAACGCCGGCGCCGGCGCAAGCCTGCCGGGCGTGACGACGGCAGCACCGGCCCGGACAGCGGGGGCGAAGCAGGCGGCGGCAATGCCACTGATCCTGGCAGCGGCGGCAGCGCCGGCAAAGCCCCGGCCCGCAACGACGGCGAACGCGCCTCCTCCCGCCCTCCCGCTGATCCGCCGGGCGGGCCTGCTTGAGCGACGCGGTACCGGCCTGGATCGGCCTGGGCGCCAACCTGGGCGACGCCCAGGCAAGCCTGGACAGCGCGCTGGCGGCGATCGCCGCGCTGCCCCACACCCTGATCGAGCGGGCGTCTTCCCGCTACCGCAGCGCCCCCCTCCAGGCCTCAGGTCCCGACTTCCTGAACGCCGTCGTCCGGGTGCGCACGCGGCTGGCGCCGCTGGCACTGCTCGACGCGCTGCTGGCGATCGAAGCCGCCCACGGACGCGAGCGCAGCCATCGCAATGCGCCGCGCACGCTCGATCTGGATCTGCTGATGCACGGAGACACCCGGATCGACTCGGCGCGGCTCACGCTGCCGCATCCGCGCCTGCATGAACGCGCCTTCGTGCTGGCGCCACTGGTCGAACTCGATCCCGCCCTGTCCGTTCCCGGCAAAGGCAACGTGGCCGATCTGCTGGACGCCTGTGGCGATCAGCGCTGTGTGCGTCTGCCCGACCGCGGGAGCGCCGCCACCGGGCATTCCTGATCCCGGAGAGCATGCATGAACGTCCTGACAAGCCTGCCGGTGCCGCTGCAGACGGTTCTGCTGCTGCTGGCATCCAACGTGTTCATGACCTTCGCCTGGTACGGCCACCTGAAGAACCTGTCTTCGCGACCGTGGTACATCGCCGCCTTCGTCAGCTGGGGCATCGCGCTGTTCGAGTATCTTCTGCAGGTGCCGGCCAACCGCATCGGATTCAGCCACTTTTCGCTGGCGCAGTTGAAGATCGTCCAGGAGGTCATCACGCTGTCGGTCTTCGTGCCGTTCGCGGTGATCTACATGAACGAGCCGCTGCGTCTCGACTACCTGTGGGCTGCGCTGTGTCTGATGGGTGCGGTCTATTTCATCTTTCGCGCATGACCCAGCGCCTTCGAACCCGTTTCAGGACCGCATGACAGGATCGACCCTTTCCCTCGGCGGCTCGCCATTCGAACGCTTCCGCCACATCGTCGTCGAAGGACCGATCGGCGTGGGCAAGACCTCGCTGGCGCGCAAGCTCGCCGATCGCTTCGCGGCCAAGCCGGTGTTCGAAGAGCCCGAAGGCAACCCGTTTCTCGAGCGCTTCTATCGCGACGGGCGCCGCTACGCGCTGCCCACTCAGCTGTTCTTCCTGTTCCAGCGCGTCAATCAGTTGCGCGATCTTTCACAGCGCGATCTGTTCTCCCAGGCTGTGGTCGGCGACTTCCTGCTCGAAAAGGACCCGCTGTTCGCACGCCTGACGCTGGACGACGACGAGCTGACGCTGTATCAGCAGATCTTCGAAAACCTGCGTCCCCAGGCCCCGGTGCCCGACCTGGTGATCTATCTGCAGGCCCAGCCCGACACGCTGATCGACCGGGTGCGCCGCCGCGGAATTCCGATGGAGTCGAACATCTCCGAGCCGTATCTGCGCGGGCTGGTCGAAACCTACAGCCGCTTCTTCTACAACTACGATGAGGCCCCGCTGATGATCGTGAACACCGAGCGGCTCAATCCCATCGAGCGCGACAACGACTTTGCGATGCTGCTGCGCCAGATCGTCGAACTGCGCGGCCGCCGGAGCTTTTTCAACCTGGCTGACTGAGTTCGGCCTGCTCGCGATAGCCCATCGGATTGCCGCTCTGCCAGCGCCAGGCGTCCGCACACATCTCGTCGATGTCGCGGGTCGCCTGCCAGCCCAGCAGCTCCTGCGCCCGCGCGGGATTCGCCCAGCACTCGGCGATGTCGCCCGGGCGGCGGGCCACCAGCTCGAAGGGCACCTTGCGCCCGCTCGCCTTCTCGAACGCGCGGATCATCTGCAGCACCGAATAGCCGCGCCCCGTGCCGAGATTGACGGTGAACGCGCCGCGCTGACGGTTCAGCCGTTCGAGCGCAGCGACGTGGCCACGCGCCAGATCGACCACATGGATGTAGTCGCGCACGCCGGTGCCGTCGGCCGTCGGCCAGTCGGATCCGAAGACGCTGAGGCGTTTGCGCCGACCGACGGCGACCTGGGCCACGAAGGGCATCAGGTTGTTCGGCACGTCGGCCGGGTCTTCGCCGATCAGCCCGCTCTCATGGGCTCCGACCGGGTTGAAGTAGCGCAGGATGCCGATCGCCCAGTCGGGGTCCGCGGCTGCGAGATCGTCGAGCATGAACTCGATCATCCACTTGCTGCGCCCGTAGGGATTGGTCGGGCCGGTTCGCGAAGTCTCTGACAAGGGCACCGATTCGGGATCGCCATACACCGTGGCCGACGAGCTGAACACGAAGCGGCGCACGGCGGTGCGCTGCAGGCAGCGCAGCAGCACCTGGGTGCCGGTGACATTGTTCTCGTAGTACTGCATCGGCCTGGCCACCGACTCGCCGACCGCCTTCAGCCCGGCGAAATGCAGCACGGCGCCGAAATCGTGGCGGGCGAGCAGGTCATCGACCAGGGCCTCGTCTCGGATGTCGCCAGTGACCAGCGGGGCATGCGTCCCGGTGATGCGCTCGACGCGGGCGAGCGCATCGGGACTGGAGTTGCATAGATTGTCGAGCACGACGACCGGATAGCCGGCCTTCTGCAGTTCGAGTACGGTATGCGAGCCTATGTAGCCCGCTCCGCCGGTCACTAGCACCGGTTGTCGCTGCGTTTTTGTCACTGGATTTCCCTGGCCGCACACTGCGGCGGTTGGATTGCAAGAAGTGTCGCACGGGCCCGGCGCAAGAATCCGTAAACTGCCTTGTTGCCGATCGGCCGCGGCGGCCCGCCGGTCGGGTGCCCCCGCCCGGCGTTCCTGTCATTGCCCTTTTGGAGAGTTCATGCTGGTACCTGTCATTCTTTCCGGTGGATCCGGCACCCGCCTGTGGCCCGTTTCCCGCGAGGCGATGCCCAAGCCCTTCATGAAGCTGGGCGGCCCGCACAGCCTGCTGCAACGCACGCTGATCCGGGCGCTGCCGCTGGCCGATGGCGGGCGGGCGGCGGTGGTCACCAACCAGGAATACTTTTTCAAGACCCGCGACGAGATCGCTGCCCTGCCGCAGGCCCGTGGCGTGGCGGTCACCCAGCTGCTCGAGCCGGTCGGACGCAACACGGCGCCGGCCATCACGCTGGCCGCGCTGTGGGCGCTGGAGCAGTCGCCCGATGCGACGCTGCTGGTGCTGCCCGCCGATCATCTGATCCCCGACCAAGACGCCTTCGCGCAGGCGGCTCGCGCGGCCGCCCGCTGCGCGGCCGACGGATCGATCGTGCTGTTCGGCATCCAGCCGACCGCACCCGAGACCGGATTCGGCTACATCGAGGCGGGCGCGGCGCTGCCGGGCACCGAGGCACGCGCCGTCGTGCGCTTTGTCGAAAAGCCGGACGCCGCACGGGCGATGCAATTCCTTCAGGCGGGCAATTTCGTCTGGAACAGCGGCATGTTCTGCTTTCGAGCCGACCGCCTGATCGAGGAACTGGCCCGCCATGCCCCCGAGGTGCTGCAGGCCAGCCGCGCGGCATGGCAGGCCAGCCGGCCAACAGCGAACGCCGAGCGGGTCACGCTGGACGTCGAGGCCTTCTCTCGCTGCCCGAACATCTCCATCGATTACGCGGTGATGGAAAAGGCCTCGGGCGTGCTGGTGCTGCCCTCGCGCTTCGGCTGGAGCGACATCGGCTCGTGGAAGGCCGTCTCCGACCAGTTCGAGGCCGACTGCGACGGCAACACCACGGTCGGCGAAACACTGCTGGTCGGATCGCGCAACTCGCATGTGCAGAGCGAGGACCGGCTCATCGCGGCGGTGGGCATCGACAACCTGCTGATCGTCGACACGCCCGATGCGCTGCTGGTCGCCAACAAGGACGACAGCCAGAACGTCAAGGAAGTCGTCGCCCGTCTGAAGGCCCGCGGCCACGATGCCGCCCGCCTGCACCGGACGGTCTCCCGCCCCTGGGGTACCTACACCGTGCTGCAGGAGGGGCCGCGCTTCAAGATCAAGCGGATCGAGGTCAAGCCCGGACAGTCGCTGTCCCTGCAGATGCACCATCACCGCAGCGAGCACTGGATTGTCGTGTCGGGCACCGCGCGGGTGGGCTGCAACGACAAGACCTTCCTCGTGTCGGCCAACGAATCGACCTACATCCCGATCGGCGCCCAGCATCGGCTCGAAAATCCGGGCGTCATGGATCTGGTTATGATCGAGGTGCAATGCGGCGATTACCTGGGTGAGGACGACATCGTGCGGTTTTCCGACATCTATGGCCGCACGCCGACACCGCCGGTTCCCGCGGCGGGCTGAAGCCGGCCGGGCAATCGGCGGGCCCGGTCGCCGCCGATTGTCGTCATCAAACCGTCAACAAGCCGTCATAAACTTGCGCTTGTGACCGCCCGAATCCTCATCGTCGAAGACGAACCCGCCATCGCCGAACTGATCGCGGTCAATTTGCGCCACGCGGGATACACTCCCGTCCTTGCTCATGACGCGGCCACCGCCCGCCAGCAAATTGACGCCGCACTGCCCGATCTCCTGCTGCTCGACTGGATGCTCCCCGACGCCCCGGGGATCGATTTCGCGCGCCGCCTGCGCGCCGATCCGCGCACGCGCGATCTGCGGATCATCATGCTGACCGCCCGTGCCCAGGAGGGCGACAAGCTCACCGGCTTCGAGGCGGGCGCCGACGACTACGTCACCAAGCCGTTCTCGCCGCGCGAGCTGATGGCCCGGGTCAAGGCCATGCTGCGCCGCGCCGTTCCGGCCGAAGCCGACGAAGCGATCCAGATCGCCGGCCTGCGGCTGGACCCGGTCACTTTCCGGGTCACCGCCGACGGCACGCCCATCAACCTCAGCCCGACCGAGTTCCGTCTGCTCCATTACCTGATGACCCAGCCCGACCGGGTGCTCTCGCGCGCCCGCCTCCTCGACAGCGTCTGGGGTGACCAGGTCTACATCGAGGAGCGCACGGTCGACGTGCATATCCGGCGGCTCAGGCTCGCTCTGCAGCCCACGGGCCACGACCGGCTGGTCGAAACGGTGCGCGGCGGCGGCTACCGGATGCTGCCAGCGTGATCTGGCTGCGTGCGTTCCTGCCGACCGCGATCGCGCTGCTGATCGCCTTCGCCCTGTCGTATCTGGTCAACGACACAATGGCCGCCCGCTGGCTCGCCATCGCGCTGGTCATCCAGGCCGTGCTGGTCACGCTCGTGATGGCACGGCTTTATTTCTGGGCGGCGCTGCCCCGCCAGCGGCCGCTGCCGCGCATCGGCGGCGTGTGGCAACCGCTGCTCGACCGGCTGGCCCGCCTCGTCAAGACCGACCGCGAAAGCCGCGAAAGCCTCACCGCCGAACTCGAACAGCTGCACCGGGCGGTCGACCGCCTGCCCGATGGCCTGGTCGTGCTCGACCGCTACGACCACGTCCAGTGGTGCAACGACGCCGCCCAGGAACTGCACGGCATCGTCGGCACGGGCCGGCCGCTGCACCATTTCATCCGTCAGCCGGAGTTCGTCAACTACCTCGACGGCGACGACTACTCCCGACCGCCTGTGCTGCCCCTGCCAACGCGTCCCGGGCGTCTGTACGAACTTCGCCTGCATCGCTCGGACGAGCACCACAAGCTGCTGATCTCGCGAGATCTGACCGAACCGGCGCGCCTGGATGCCATGCGCCGCGACTTCGTGGCGAATGTGTCGCACGAGATCCGCACGCCCGTCACGGTGATCGGCGGCTTCGCCGAAACGCTGCTCGAGCTCGAACTGCCGCCCGAATCGCAGCGCGAGTATCTGACGACCATCGTCAAGCAGAGCCAGACCATGCAGCGGCTGGTCGAGGATCTGCTCACGCTGGCCACGCTCGAGAGTTCCAGCGCCCCGCCAGAGTCCGAACGCATCGATGTGCACGCGATGATCCGCGCGGTCGGCAGCGAGGCGCAGGCGCTCTCGCAGGGTCGCCACACCATCACCTACCGGCTCGACGGCCCGCCGATGGTGCTCGCCTCGCCGGTCGAACTGGAGAGCGCGCTGCGCAACCTCGCCATCAATGCGGTCCGGTACACGCCCGACAACGGACGCATCGAGATCGGCTGGCGCATCGTCGACAACGAAGGCCGCCTGTCGGTGCGCGACACCGGCATCGGCATCGCCCCCGAACACCTGCCTCGCCTGACCGAGCGTTTCTACCGTGTCGACC
>DAONCJ010000182.1:0-2822 GCA_035401985.1 Burkholderiaceae bacterium
ATCGCCCAGCCATGAAGCTGCGTGCCGCCCACGCCCAGGGGATTGTTCAGGTCCTGATGCGGGCCGGCGCCGAAGCCGTCCAATGACAGGGTGAAACTTTCTACGCGCAGCCTGGACACTTTGTTGCCTCCTGAAGGAACGACAGCGGCCATTCTGAACATTCTGCCAGCCCCGGTCATCTCAAACCCTGGGCCCGAAATTCTCGCAAGCCGCCCGCCCCCGTTAAACTCACCCCCTCCCCGCAACGCTCCCCCCCATGAAGATCTTTTACGGCTGGAAAATCGTCGGCGCCGCGTCCGGCATCCAACTGCTGCAGGCCGCGCTGCTGCACCAGGCCTTCGGCGCCTACTTCGCGATCCTCATTCAGGAGAAGGGGTGGAGCAAGACGTCGATATCGGCGGCCTCGGCGATGCAGTCGATGGAGACCGCGATCATCGGCCCGGTGCTTGGCTGGGCGATCGACCGGTTCGGCCCGCAGAACATGATCCGCGCCGGCATCCTGATGTTCGGGCTCGGGATGATGCTGTTCAGCCAGCTCGACACGCTGGCCGGCCTGTATGGCTCGGTGCTGGTGATAGCGCTGGGCACCAGCCTGAGCGGCTACTTTCCGCTGAACATCGCGATCATCCACTGGTTCGAACGGTTTCGGGCGCGGGCGCTGGCCATGTCCAGCCTGGGACTGGCGGTGGGGGGCATCCTGGTGCCGCTGGTGGCCTGGTCGATCCAGCACTGGGGCTGGCGCGCCACCGCCTTCGGGTCGGGTGTGCTGGTGATCCTGATCGGCTTTCCGCTGGCCCGTGTGTTCCGCCGGTCGCCGGCCGAGATGGGGCTGACCGTCGACGGCCTGCCGCCTCCCGACGCGTCTGCCGCCAAGCCCGATGAGCCCCATGCCGACGATCCGAACGAGTTCACCGCCAGCGAGGCATTTCGCACGCCGGCCTTCTGGCTGATCTCGCTTGGGCACGGCTTCGCGCTGTTCGTGGTCACCGCGGTGAACGTGCATGCGATCAACCACATGCGCCAGTCGCTGGGCTACACCGTGGCCCAAGCCTCGGTCTACATCATGATGATGACCGCCTCGCAGCTGGCCGGCGTGCTGATCGGCGGCGCGGTGGGCGACCGCTACAGCAAGCGGCTGATCTGCGCGGGCTGCATGCTGATGCACGGGCTGGGCATGCTGGCGCTGACCTATGCGACCGGCCCGGGCATGCTGGTGGCCTTCGCGGTGCTGCACGGGATGGCCTGGGGCCTGCGCGGACCTTTCATGCAGGCGATCCGGGCGGACTATTTCGGCCGCCGGGCGATCGGCAAGATCATGGGCGTGTCGTCGCTGATCATCGCCATCGGTCAGATCGGCGGGCCGCTGGTGGCAGGCAGCCTGGGCGACGCCACCGGCAACTACCTGCTGGGCTTCACGCTGCTGGCCAGCATCTCGATCGTCGGCTCGCTGATGTTCCTGGCGGCGCGCAAGCCGACAAGGCCGCTGGCTGTGTGACCCGCGACGAGGGCGCACCGGCCGCCTGCCCCTGACTTCGCGACGACGGCCATCGCCCCGCCGCGCCCCATGATGGATCGCACTCAGCTGCCGACGATGCCCCCGTCCAAGCGCCGCACGGCCACCGTGCCCGAGCGCGGCCGACCGTCGGGCCGGTAATCGGGCCAGTTCGACAGACGCCTTGGATTGGCAGGGTCGGTGCCGGCCGACCCCACCTCGCCCGGATGCTGCATGTTGACGAACAGCGTGCGGCCATCGGGGGTCATGCAGCCGCCGGTGATCTCGCAGCCGCGCGGGCCGGTCAGAAAGCGCCGGGCCTCCCGCGTCACCGGATCCACCGCCACCATCTGGTTGTTGCCGTAGATCGTGTGGTCGTCCTTGAGCAGCACATTGGGCGACACGTCGGTCTGCACCCACATCACGCCGCGCCGGTCGATGAACAGGCCATCGGGCGAGGCGAACACATCGCCCTTGATGTTGCCGCGCACCGCCGGATTCGCATGATTCGGGTCGCCCGCCAGGATGAAGGTCTCCCAGCGAAAGCGCGTGGCTGCATGGTCGGCGCCGTCCTCGCTCCAGCGCATGATGTGGCCGTAGGGATTGGGCGCCCGCGGGTTGGCAGGATTGGGCCCCTCGCTGCCCTGGCGGCCGCGCGAGACGTTGTTGGTCAGGGTGACGTACATGTCCCCGGTCATCGGGTGGCGCGCCACCCATTCGGGGCGGTCCATCTTCGTCGCGCCGACGGTGTCTCCCGCGGCGCGCGCATACATCGCCACCGCGCCCTGCGAATCGAAGCCGTTGGCAGCGGTCAGCCCGTTTCTGCCGTGGGTGAGCTCGACCCATTCGCCGCTGCCATCGGCGTTGCATCGCGCGACGTACAGCGTGCCTTCGTCGAGCAGGTCGCGGTTGGCCGCGCGGTCGTTCGGGTTCCAGGGCCGGGCGGTGACGAACTTGTAGAGATATTCGAAGGCGCGGTCGTCGCCGGTGTAGATGGCCACTCGGCCATCCTTGCAGATCGCATAAGTGGCGCCCTCGTGGGAACAGCGGCCCAGCGCCGTGCGCTTCACCGGCACCGAGCCGGGATCGTAGGGATCGAACTCGACCACCCAGCCGAAGTGGTTTGGTTCGTTGCGGTTGCGGCCGGCGTCGAAGCGCGGATCGGCCTCACCCCAGCGGAACGAGAAGCGCACCTTCGGACTCAGTTCGTAGCGCTCTTCCATCGCGGTGGCGTCGGGCGGCGCCTTGAAGTGGAAGGAGAAGTTCTCCTCGCAAGTGAGGTAGGTGCCCCAGGGCGTCGGGCCGCTGGCGCAGTTGTTGAAGGTGCCGA
>DAONCJ010000182.1:2922-6987 GCA_035401985.1 Burkholderiaceae bacterium
GTGAGGTAGGTGCCCCAGGGCGTCGGGCCGCTGGCGCAGTTGTTGAAGGTGCCGAAGGCTTCGCGTCCGGTCGGGCTGGCAGCGGTGCGCATCATCGGGTGCCCTGCGGCCGGACCGCCGATCTTCATTGGCGTGTTGCCATGCACGCGGCGCGCATAGCGGGAAGGCTTGACCAGCTGCCAGCGGCCGTCGACCAGCCTGATTTCCTGCACCGAGCAGCCCAGCGCCGCCTGCGACTTGCGCACCTTCGCCAGCGACCAGTTCGCCATGCCGTCGGGGAACAGCGCATTGTTGTCGGGGTACTCGTGGTTCATCACCAGCAAACCGTGCGTGGAGCTGTTCGAGCCCAGCGGCAGCGGGAAGAAGTGCATGCCATCGTGATGGGTGCCCGACTGCAGCTCCTGGTCCTCGGCGCTGTTGCCCGCATTCCACTGGAAGGCCGGCATGCCGCGCGCGTCGCCGATCGGGTCGCCCCAGGCCACGACCACGTCGGCCTTGTAACCGTCGGGCACGCGCACCGCATCGTCTGATGACACCGCGATGCCCTTGAAGCCGACCAGCGGGCCGCCCCCTGCGGAGCTTGCACAGCCTTCCAGAGACAGCACCGAGGCCAGCGCCACCAGGCTGCCGCTGGTCATCAGCGTGCGCCGCTGCGGATTGAGCAGCAGCTCGTTCAGTTCAGGGTTGGTCGATGCGTTGGGCGTGCCGGCGTGCGGCTCGAAAAATCGGCTCATGGGCTTCCTTCGGGAGTCACGGGTCGGAACGGTCCGGGCTGCGGAATAGCTTAGCGCGACTTGTGCGCACCGGGCCGGCGATTCAACCGATATGCGCCGGCCGGGCCCGTAACGCCGGCAGCGTCCCATTTATCCCCTCGGCCGGGCCCACCCGGGCAGTCCGCCCCGCTATCCTCCCTTCATCATCCCCACCCCGGAGCCCCTTCCATGCGCTTCACCTGGTTCAACCTGATGCCCTGGCCCGACCTGCCGGCCGACTTCCGCGAGAAGAACCGGTCGGTGTGGGTCGACATCGACTCCAAGCTCTTCGATCCGGCCCGGGCGCACGACGTCTACAACATGTACATGGACCTGCTGGAGTACGCGGGCACCCTGGGCTTCGATGGCATCGGCGTGAACGAGCATCACCAGAACGGCTACGGGATCATGCCCTCGCCGAACATCATTGCGGCGGGCCTGGCGCGGCGCACGTCCGATGTGGCCCTGGTGGTGCTGGGCAACTCGATCGCGCTGTACAACCCGCCGGTGCGGGTGGCCGAGGAGTTCGCGATGCTCGACTGCATCTCGGGCGGTCGGCTGGTGGCGGGCTTCCCGGTGGGCACCAGCATGGACACCAACTACTGCTATGGCCAGATTCCGGCACTCACCCGCGAGAAGTACGCCGAGGCGCACGACCTGATCAAGCGCGCCTGGACCGAGCCCGAGCCCTTCGCCTTCAACGGCCGCTACACGCAGCTGCGCTACGTGAACATCTGGCCGCGGCCGGTGCAGCAGCCGCATCCGCCGGTGCACATCCCTGGCGGCGGCTCGGTCGAGACCTACGACTTCTGCATCGACAACACCTACTCGTATTCGTACCTGTCCTTCTCCGGCTACATCCGCGCCAAGGCGCTGCTGGCCGGCTACTGGGACCGCGTCGCCGAGCGCAATGCGCCGGACGCCTCACCCTATCGCGCCGGCTTCGCGCAGACCATCTGCGTGGCAGAAACCGACGAGGAGGCCGAGCGCCTGTACTCCGAGCACGTGCTGTACTTCTACAACCGCTGCCTGCATGTGTTTCCGGGCTTTGCCGACGCGCCGGGCTACCGCACGATCAAGACCATCCAGAGCGGCGCGCTGTCGCAGTACGCGCCTGTGCGCGGCGGCTATGCGTCGCTCACCTGGAAGGACCTGGTCGAAGGCGGCCACATCATCGCCGGCAGCCCCGAGACCGTGCGCCAGCGCATGGAAGACCTGATCAAGGGGCTGAACGTGGGCAACATCTTCTGCCTGCTGCACGTTGGCAACATGCCGCTGGACAAGTGCATGTACTCCACCCGCCTGTTCGCCGAGAAGGTCATGCCCAAGCTGCGCAACATGTTCCCCGAGTTCGCCGACGACAACCGGTTCTGGTGCAAGCCGCTGGCGAAGCAGGCGAAGGTGGGCAACCTGCCCGATGCCGCCACGGTGGCGGCGAGCATGGCGCGATAAGGGAGCCGACCATGGAACTGAAGACGATTGCCACGCACCATGTGCCGGTGCACTACTTCGAAGGCGGCAAGGGCCAGGCGCTGGTGTACCTGCACGGCGCCGGCGGCCTGACGGCCGAAGATCCCTTCCTGGCAGCGCTGGCCGCCCGCTATCACGTTTACGCACCGCTGCTGCCCGGCTACGGTCCGAGCCAGGAATGCGAGACGCTGCGCACGATGCTCGACATCGCGCTGCACACCGCCGATGTGGTCGATGCGCTCGGCCTGTCCGACCCGATCCTGGTCGGTCATTCGATGGGCGGCATGATCGCCGGCGAGATGGCCGCGCTGGCGCCGCACTCGGTGTCTCGCCTCGCCTTGCTCGCACCGGCCGGACTGTGGCTCGATGCGCATCCGGTCCCCGACATCTTCGCGATGCTGCCCTACCAGCTGCCGCAGTACCTGTTCCATGACGTGGAGGCGGGCCGCGCGCGGATGGCCGCCGGCACGAAGATGGACGACCCGGAATGGCTGAAGGGCTTCCTGGTCACCAATGCGCGTCAGCTCGGCATGGCGGGCAAGCTGCTGTTCCCGATTCCCGATCGCGGGCTGTCGCAGCGGCTGTACCGCGTGCGCGCGAAGACCGTGGTGGTCTGGGGCGACAGCGACAAGCTGATCGTGCCGGCCTACGGCGACGCATTCAAGGCCGCCATCGCCAACTCGCAGCTGGTGCGCGTGGCCAATGCGGGACACATGCTGCCGCAGGAGCAGCCGGGGGCCGTCATCGAAGCGCTGGCCCGCCTGTCCTGACCTCAACCTGCCGAAATCGAACGGACAAGACCATGACCCAGCAAACCGCCGCCGCAAGACCTGCCACCGACCCGGCGCCCGCCGACGCCGCTGCGCCGGAAGTGCTCTACGACGTCCGCGACCACATCGCCACCATCACGCTGAACGCGCCCGAGCGGATGAACACGATCTCGCGACCGATGCTGCAGCTCCTCAGCGAGCAGCTGCTGAAGGCCGATGCCGACCCCGAGGTACGCTGCGTGATCCTCACCGGCTCCGGACGCGCCTTCTGCGCCGGGCTGGACGTGCGCGCGCAGGCCAAGGGCACCGGCATGCTGCGCACCGACACCGCGCCGCGCACCTCGATCGATCTGCGCAACTCACCGCCCACCGTGCTGCACGCGATGGAAAAGCCGGTGATCTGCGCGGTCAACGGGGGCGCGGCCGGCTACGGCATGGACCTCGCCATCGGCAGCGACATCCGGATCATGGCTCGCTCGGCCAAGCTGGCCGCCGCCTTCTGCAAGCGCGGCGTGTTGCCCGAATCCGGCAGCACCTGGTATTTGCCGCGGATGATCGGCTGGGACAAGGCCGCCCAGCTTATCTTCACCGGCCGCACGCTGAGCGCCGACGAAAGCCTGGCCTGGGGCCTGGCCACCGAGGTGGTCGACGACGGCCAGGAGATGGTGCGCGCCCGCGAACTGGCGGCCGAAGTCGCGGCCAATGCACCGCTGGCCGTGCAGGCCGCCAAGCGCATGATGCGCATGGGCTGGAACGAGCCTTTCCCCGAACACGTGCACCACGTCTACCTGCAGCTGCTGCCGCTGATGCAGACCGAAGACGTCAAGGAAGGCATGAAGGCGTTCGCTGAAAAGCGCGCACCGAAGTTCCAGGGCCGCTGACACGGCGCTCCCGCGTCCCAACGAGGAGATCGCCATGCATGTCCTGATCACCGGCTTCGAGCCTTTCGGCGGCGAGACGATCAATCCTTCATGGGAAGTGGCGCGCGCGCTCGATGGCGAAACGGTGGCCGGGGCTCGCCTGCGCGCGCTGCGGCTGCCCTGCCGCTTCGGCGAGGCCTCGCGAGTGCTGGC
>DAONCJ010000183.1:0-6975 GCA_035401985.1 Burkholderiaceae bacterium
CGGGCGCCCGGGCGTACCTGATCGCCGGTACGCAGCACGGCGGACGTGTCGGCCTGACCTCGGCACGCGGCCCTTGTGCCAATGACCGCAATCCCCACAACCCGGCGCCGGCTTTGCGCGCGCTGCTTGCCGCCCTGGACGCCTGGGTCGAGAAAGGCGTCGCACCGCCAGCCTCCCGCGTGCCCACCTTGCGCGACGGCACGCTGGTGGCGCCCGACAACGCCGCGTTCCCCGCGATTCCGGGCTGGCAGGTGGCGCGGCGTGGCAATGCGATCGTCCTGTTCGGCGACTGGGTCGATCCGCGTCCCGATCCGGCGCGCTCCTATCCGGCGCTGGTCTCGCGGACCGACGCGGATGGCAACGAAGTCGCCGGCATCCGGCTGCCCGACATCGCCGTGCCGCTGGCCACCTACACCGGCTGGAACATGTATCGCCGTCCCTACCCCGAGGGCGAACTGTGCGACCGCGACGGCTCGTATGCGCCGTTTGCGCTGACACGCGCCCAGCGCGAGCAGAGCGGCGATCCACGCCCATCGGTGCAGGAGCGCTACCAGGGGGCGGACGACTATCTGCGTCGCGTGGCTGCGCACGTGTCGGCCCTGCAGGCGGACCGGCTGCTGCTGCCGGAAGATGGCGCCGCCTACCTGGAGCGCGCGAAAGGGCTGGCGCGGCAGGCTTTCGAGCCGCGCTGAACGCGGCACCCGCCGGCCCGTCCCGCGGCGACCCATCCCGCGACGACCCGTCGCCGCGGTGATGGGCCGGTCATCGGGCGCGGGCGAGGCGCCTATGAGCCGACCTAGCCGGTCCCGCTGGCGAAGCGGGTCCGCAACTCGCGCTTGAGCAGCTTGCCGCTGGGGTTCTTGGGCAGCGAATCGACCAGGATCACCCGCTTGGGCGCCTTGAAGTGAGCCATCCGCTCTCGGCAGAAGGCGATCACCTGTGCCTCGGTCAGCTCATGGCCGGCCTTGGCGACGATCACCGCGGTCACGGCCTCGATCCAGTAGGGGTCGGGCAGCCCCACCACCGCCACCTCGGAGACCCCGTCGATGCGGTAGACCATCTCCTCGACCTCCCGGCTGGCGACGTTTTCTCCGCCGGTCTTGATCATGTCCTTCTTGCGGTCGACCACGGTGATGTAGCCCTCGTCATCGATGGTGGCCAGGTCGCCGCTGTGAAACCAGCCGCCTTCGAATGCCGCCGCGGTGCGTTCGGGATCATTGAAGTACCCGGTCAGCAGCTGCGGCGAGCGGTGGACGATCTCACCGATCTCGCCCGGCTGCACCGGCCGCATGTCGCCATCGACCACTCTCGTCTCGACATTGAGCACCGGACGGCCCGCCGAGCCGGCCTTGCGGATCTGATCCTCGGGCTTGAGCACCGTGGCCAGCGGCGCGATCTCGGTCTGCCCATAGAAGTTCCACAGCCGAACCTGCGGAAGGCGGCGCGCGATCTCCTTCAGCACCTCGACCGGCATGATCGAGGCGCCGTAGTAACCCTTGCGCAGCGCCGACAGGTCGGTGGTGTCGAAGGCGGGCGAGCGCATCAGCGCGATCCAGACCGAAGGCGGCGCAAAGAACGAGTTGATGGCATGCCTCGCGAGCAGCGGCAGGATCGACTCGGGCGTCGGCTTGCCCGTGATCACGCTGCTTGCGCCGACATAGATCGCCGGACCGAGGAACACATCGAGCTGCGCGCAGTGATACAGCGGCAGCGCATGCAGCAGGGTGTCGGTGGTGCTGATCTCGCCTTCGACGACACAGCTGACATACTCCCAGCACACCGCCTCATGGGTGAGGATCGCCCCCTTGGGCAGCGCCTCGGTGCCGCTGGTGTAGATGATCTGCGCCGGCATGCGGCTGTCCAGGGCCGCGGCCGGTTCGCTGGCGTCGGCCGACAGCAGCTGCTCGAAGCCGACCAGGTCGGCGGGCGGCGCGCTCGCGTCCTCGCCAGGCAGCCACAGCAGCTCATTGACCTGGGTGTCGCGCGCAGCGGCATCCCGGCCGAGCGTCAGCATGTCGGGCCCGACGAACAGTGTCTTGGCGCCGGCGTGGCGCAGGATGTAGGCCACCTCGTCGGCGTTGAGCATGAAGTTGATGGGCACCAGCACCGCCCCGAGCCGGGCCAGCGCGAAGCGCAGCGCGGCGAACGTATGCGAGTTGCGCGACAGGATCGCCACCCGGTCGCCCAGCGTCACGCCTCGGGCCGCCAGGCCGTTGGCCAGCCGGTTGACCACGGTGTCGAACTCGCTGAAGGTCCAGTGCACGTCGCCACAGACGATGGCGGTCTTGCCGGGCAGCCGGCCGGCTGTGCGGCGCAGCAGATCGCCGAGCGTCTGCCGGGTGATGCGGGTGTCCATGTGTCTTGCCTCCGCGTTTATTGGGGGGTCAGGCCCAGGCTCTTCACCAGGGCGAGCCAGATCGGGGCCTCCTCGTCGACGAGCTTGCGGAACTCCTGATGGCTGACCGCCGCTTCGTCGATGCCGAAGGTGGTGAGGATCTTCTGCACTCTCTCGCTCTTGCCGCCCTCGACCATCAGGTCGGACAGGCGCTGGACCAGTTCGGGCGGCATGCCGGCCGGGCCGACGATGCAGATGAAGCCCTTGAGCTGGAATGCCTTGTCGGGCACGCCCTGCTCCTGGAATGTGGCGACATTGGGAAGGATGCGCATGCGCTTCGTCTGGGGCACGGCGATCGGTACGCCGATGCCGGACTGCAGGACGCTGGAGGCAGCGGCGACACTGCCACTGCCGCCCGCCACCACGCCGGCGCCGACGTCCTGCCACATCGGTGCCTCGCCCCGGTAATGAACGGCCTCCATCTTCAGGCCGAAGATTCGGTTCAGCTCGGCCACGGCGATGTGCGAATACGAGCCGGCGCCGTAGGTTCCAAGCGTCACCTTGTTGCGCCGCGCGTACTCGACGAACTCCTTCAGATTCGAGATGCCCAGGTTCTTGTTCACGACCAGCGGCAGGTGTCCCGCGGACATGCTCGAGATCAGCACGAAGTCCTTGTCCGGATCGTAGGGAAGCGTCTTGTACAGCACCTTGTTCATGATCATCGTGGTCGAGATCGTGAACATCAGCGTGTAGCCGTCGGGCGGCGAGTTCTTGACGGCCTGGGCGGCCAGCGAGCCGCTGGCGCCGGTGCGGTTCTCGACCACCACCTGCTGGCCCAGCCGGGTCGACAGGTGTTCGCCGTAGGCGCGGGCGAACAGGTCGGTCAGTCCGCCGGCTGCGTATCCGCAGATGATCTTGATCGGCC
This sequence comes from Burkholderiaceae bacterium, assembly GCA_035401985.1. GTDB lineage: Bacteria > Pseudomonadota > Gammaproteobacteria > Burkholderiales > Burkholderiaceae_E > Quisquiliibacterium. Next base: position 3,261 of record DAONCJ010000183.1, read on the forward strand.
GGTTGGGCCAGCTTTGCGCGTGGGCGGCGCTGCCCAGCAGCAACGGTGCGCCGGCGGCTGAAAGTCCGGCGAGGACGGTTCGACGTACGGGTCGCGATGTCATGGGTCTGTCTCCTGGTCGTTTTTTTTGTGCCCTCAACGGGGCGATGGAACTATATCCTCACAGCTCTGATCAAAGGAGGGGTGCGCAATGCGGATCGACGTGGTTTCCGATGTGGTCTGTCCGTGGTGCTTCATCGGCAAGCGGCAGCTCGAGGCCGCCATCGCTGCGTGGAGTGCCGCGCATCCCGAGGCGCCGCTGCCCGAAGTGGTCTGGCACCCCTTCCAGCTCAATCCGTTCGCGCCGGCCGAGGGCGTGGCGCGCGATGACTATCTGCGCAGCAAGTTCGGCACTGCCGACACGACTCGCCTTTACAGCAACGTCCGGGCGGCGGCCAGCGAGGTGTCGCTGCCACTGGCGCTTGATCGCATTGCCCGCCAGCCGAACACGCTGCGTCCGCATGCGCTGATGGCGGCGGCTTTCGAGTCGGGTGGGCAAACTTTGCAGTCGGCTCTGGCAGAAGCGCTGTTCAGCGCGTATTTCCAGGAGTCGCGCAACCTCAGCGATCCGGAGGTCCTGTCGGACATCGCGCGCAAGGCCGGTGTACCCGATGCCGACATCGTGCGGGCCTTGTCCGACGAAGCGCTTCTGGGTCGAGTGGCTGACGAAGACCAGGGCGCCCGGGACGCGGGCATCGGCGGAGTGCCGTACTTTGTCGTCAATGGACGCGTTGCGGTCAATGGCGCCCAGGGCGAAGAAGCGCTGCTGCGTGCATTCCGGCGCGCGGCCACGCTGCCCGAGGCGCCCTTCGCCCTGCGCTCCTGAAACCGGGTCGTCATGCGCGAGCAGCACGCTCCGCGTGTCAGTCCCAGGCGACGCCGGTCGGCGCGCACGGGCCATTGCCCTATGGCGCAGCACAACGGGGCGTTGCTGCACTGCGGCGGTGCGCCGCAGCCCCGTTCAATCGGGCACCGTTCTTGCTGGTAAACCCTTGCCTTGCGGCTTGCCGGTCAACGCAGGGCTTGGCTCAACGTTATGGGAGCAGCCTGGATCGAGTCGCGCTCTTCTCGCTTTACATCTGAAGTGCCAGTGCGACACTGAATCCTTGCCCGGTTGATCCGGGCGCTCACGAGCCAGTTGTTGCAGGTTCGACGACCTGCCGGCTGACCGCGCCAGTTCTGGAGGATCTCATGAACCTATTCGACACGTATCGCGAGATGTACGTGAAGGGGCGCGAGGAAGAGATGTCGCTGGTCGACTATCTCGAACTCTGCAAACGTGACCCGCTGGCCTATGCCAGCGCAGCCGAGCGAATGCTCGCCGCCATCGGCGAACCTGAACTCATCGACACCCGCAACGACCAGCGGCTGTCGCGCCTCTTCTCCAATCGGATCATCCGGCGCTATCCGGCGTTTCGCGAGTTTTACGGCATGGACGAGGCGATCGCCCAGATCGTCGCGTACTTCAAGCATGCCGCGCAGGGCCTTGAAGAACGCAAGCAGGTGCTCTACCTGCTGGGTCCGGTGGGCGGGGGCAAGTCGTCCATCGCAGAGCGGCTCAAGGCGCTGATGGAGGCCTATCCCATCTATGCCCTGAAGGGATCGCCGGTCAACGAATCGCCGCTGGGTCTGTTCGTGCCCGATCGCGACGGCCCGGTCCTCGAAAAGGAATACGGCATCGCGCGCCGCTATCTCACCGGGCTGATGAGCCCCTGGGCGGTCAAGCGACTGCAGGAGTTTGGCGGCGACATCTCGCAATTCCGGGTGGTGCGCCTGCAGCCTTCCATCCTTCGCCAGGTCGCGATCTCCAAGACCGAGCCGGGGGACGAAAACAACCAGGACATCTCCTCGCTGGTCGGCAAGGTCGACATCCGGATGCTCGAGTCGATGTCGCAGGACGACCCGGACGCCTACAGCTACTCCGGCGGCCTGTGCCTGGCCAACCAGGGGCTGCTCGAGTTCGTCGAGATGTTCAAGGCGCCGATCAAGATGCTGCACCCGCTCCTGACGGCGACGCAGGAGGGCAACTACAAGGGGACAGAGGGCTTCTCCGCCATCCCGTTCCAGGGCCTGATCCTGGCGCACTCCAACGAGAGCGAGTGGACGGCCTTCAGGAACAACCGCAACAACGAGGCGTTCCTCGACCGGATCTACATCGTCAAGGTGCCTTATTGCCTTCAGATGTCCGAAGAGGTGCGCATCTATCGCAAGCTGCTGGCCGGCAGTTCGCTGGCGGCCGCGCCCTGCGCTCCGGGCACGCTGGAGATGATGGCCCAGTTCTCGGTGCTGACCCGCCTGAAGGAACCCGAGAACTCGAGCATCTTCGCGAAGCTGCGCGTGTACGACGGCGAGAACCTCAAGGACGTCGAACCCAACGCCAAGTCGGTGCAGGAGTATCGCGACTACGCCGGCATCGACGAGGGCATGACCGGCATCTCCACGCGGTTTGCGTACAAGGTGCTGTCGGCGGTGTTCAACTACGACCAGACCGAGGTCGCGGCCAATCCGGTGCACCTGATGTACGTGCTCGAGCAGCGCCTGCTGCGCGAGGGCATGCCCGAGGACACGCAGCGCCGGTATCTCGATTTCATCAAGGGGTGGCTGTCGCCCCGCTATGCCGAGTTCATCGGCAAGGAGATCCAGACCGCCTACCTCGAGTCGTACTCCGAGTACGGCCAGAACATCTTCGATCGCTACGTCACCTTCGCCGACTACTGGATCCAGGACGAGGACTACCGCGACCCCGAAACCGGCGAAAGCTTCGACCGGGTGCAGTTGAACAGCGAACTCGAAAAGATCGAGAAGCCGGCGGGCATCGCCAACCCCAAGGACTTCCGCAACGAGATCGTCAACTTCGTGCTGCGCGCCAGGGCCAACCACGGCGGGCGCAATCCGGCCTGGACAAGTTACGAGAAGCTGCGCGAAGTGATCGAGAAGAAGATGTTCTCGAACACCGAGGAACTGCTGCCCGTCATCTCGTTCAATGCCAAGGCGTCGGCGGAAGACCGTCGCAAGCACGAGAGCTTTGTCGCGCGGATGGTCGAGAAGGGCTACACCGAAAAGCAGGTGCGCCTGCTGTGCGAGTGGTATCTGCGGGTGCGCAAGTCGCAATAGCGGAAAGGCCTGCCCTCAGGACACCGCAGAACGATGGAAGTCAGTCGCAGCGCGCCCTCCGCGCGCGTGCACTGAACCCGCGAAGGACCGTACCGTGTCAGTCATCATCGATCGCCGTCTGAACGACCGCAACAAGAGCGCCACCAACCGTGAGCGCTTCATCCGGCGTTACAAGGCACACGTTCAGCGCGCCGTGACAGACATGGTTGCCGAACGGTCCATCCGCGACATGGAGCGCGGGGGACAGGTCAAGATTCCCGTGAAGGACATCGCCGAGCCCTCGTTCCGCCATGGGGCCGGAGGCGACCGCGAATACGTGCACCCGGGCAATCGCAAGTTCATGCCCGGTGACCGCTTCCCACGGCCGCAGGGCGGGCAGGGGCAGGGGGGCGGAGAGGGCGGCGAAGGCGGTGGCGACGGTGAGGACAGCTTCGCCTTCACCTTGTCCAAGGAAGAGTTCATGCAGCTCTTCTTCGACGACCTCGAGCTGCCGCGGATGGCCCGCACGGCGATGGGCGAGATCCGTCAGAGCAAGATGCAGCGGGCCGGTTACACGCCCAAC
>DAONCJ010000184.1:0-6947 GCA_035401985.1 Burkholderiaceae bacterium
TCGTGCCTGACATCATTCGGAAACTGCCGTTGCGCCGTGCGTCACTGTGCGCCCGGCCAGTGCGGCGCATCGCCGCCCAGCCGTGGCGTCGGCCGGATCCAGCGCGGCGGCGTTTCGGACAGGCGCAGGATCGGCCCGAGATGGCGCAGCGGTCCGAGGTTTGCGGGCGCCGATTCGATGCGGATCTGGTCGAGTTCAGCGGCCGACAAGTCCAGGCCGGGCGCCGGCTGCTGCGCCAGCATGCCCTGACGCTGAATGAACATTCCGGACTGGCACAGCGACACACGCACGTGATAGCTGCCGCCCTCCACGGCGCGTCTGGCCAGCGCGAGCATCACGCCATAGGCGGCCAGGTAGCCGGTGGTGTAGTCGCAGGCGGCGGCCGGCAGCAGGTGCGGGCGCTGCGGGTTGTTGTCATGGCAGATGCCGGTCACGGTCTGCGCCACCTGCTCCCAGCCGCCACGATGACTGAAAGGTCCGTCCGCGCCGTAGCAGCTGATGCTGGTGTAGACGATGCCCGGGCGCAGGGCCGCCACCTGGTCGGCGCCGAATCCGAGTTGCCCGATCATGCCGGGCCGATAGCCCTGCGAGAACACGTCGGCGTCCTTGAGCAGCGCCTTCAGCGTCGCCGCATCCTGCGCAACGCCGAGATCCAGGAAGCAGCTGCGCTTGCCATGGCTGGTGTCCATCACATGCTCGGGGATCTGCGGCAGGCGCTCGGCCGTGACCATCAGCACCTCGGCCCCGTGCTCGGCCAGCGTGCGCGCACACACCGGCCCGGCAAGAATGCGGGTCAGATCGAGCACGCGGATGCCGGACAGCGGCCGATCGCCACCGGCGCCGCCGGCCGCATTCGGAAACGGCTCGGGCGCGCTGTCGGCGATCCGGATGACCTCTACGATCGGCTTGCCCGCCAGCACCTGGCCATGCGGTGTCGCCAGCCACTCGGCGTGGCTGCGGACCATGCCGCCGCAGACCCGGTGCTCGTCGATGGCCGCCTCGAGATCGAGCGCGTCCCACCGGGCGACGGCTCTGGCGACCGACGCCGGCTCGGGATCGCACTCGAGCAGCTTGAGCATCCGGGCCTTCAGGTTGGGCAGCCCGAAATGCGGCAGCACGAAGCGCCCGTCCTTTGTCGGCCATGGCTGGGTCATCGCCCGCATCGCCTCGTGATCGGCGCTGACGACGTCCTTGAAGCTTCCCTGGGCGTCAGGCCGCTGCAGATAGGACGAGCTTTTCAGCGCCGCCGCTGCGTGGCGCACGTCCAGGTTCACGCGCTGGCGTCGCCCTGTTTTCAGCGCCCAGATGTCGTTCACCGCCACTCCCACGCCGCCCAGCACCGCCGCGCAGGTGTCGCCGATGCGAAAGCGGGTCGAGAGCACGGGATCCTTCCCACTGATCTCGAGCTCGCCGGCCTGCGGCATGCCCTTGCCGCGGGCGGCCATCACTTCTTCGAATGCGGATGCTGACATCAGAGGTTCTCCGGGGGTTTGCGGCGATCATGCCCCGGCGGCGAACCAAGGTCCATGTCGGGACCCCGGTGAGCGGTATGGCCCCCGCGGTCGGGTTCCATCAATGGATGAATTGGAAGGCGACGGTCGACCGGCCGTTCCGATGGGTTGCCACCACCCGGTCGGCGAAGCGGCGCAGCATGAAGCCGGCAAGCCGGCGTTCGCCCGTTTCCGATTCCATGATCTCGTCGTCGGTGGGCCTCTGTTCGGGAAGTTCGAGCGGCGCGCCGTCGTAACTGACCCGGATCGCCACATTGAATTCGTCGAAAGACGCCTCGGCCAGCATCGCTCCGTTCGCCACGCCGCTGAAAGCGAGCGTCTCGATCGACTGCTGCAGGTTGAACTTGGCCCGCTCGATGACATCGCGCCGAGCCCCCCACGACGCCCCGCACCCGTCGATGAATTCCCCCAGCGCGCGCGGGTCGATCTGTCCGGCGAGAATCTCGAGCCGCTGGGTCTGGCGCGTGCCGATCCGGAAGACCAGGTTGAGCACGATGGCCATCACCATGCCGGTGACCATCGAACTGCCCAGCAGCGGCTGCAGCGCGGCCGGCAGGCCCCTGAAGTAGCCCGGCGACAGATCGACCGCCATCGCGCCGATGAAGGAGAGCCCGATCACGAAGGTCCGGCGCACGTCGAGCAGACGCGAGGCGATGATCTGCAGGCCGCTGACGAAGACGAAGGCCGCCACGAACATGAGCGTGGCCCCGGTCAGGGCGCGCGGCATGATCGAAAGCAGTTCCGCGAACTGCGGCAGGAACGAGAGCACGATCAGGACGGCGCCGGTCGCATGGCCCACCCGGCGGCTGGTGACCCCGGTGGCGCCCGCCAGCCCGATGCTCGCGGTCGATGTGGCCAGACCGGTGGTGCCAATGATGCCTGCAAGCGTCGAGCCTATCGAGTTGGCCAGCGTGCCGCGGCTGATTCCGCCCAGATCCGGGCGCGACCAGTCGGCGTCGTTCAGGCGCTGGCAGATCGTCAGGTCGCCGACGGTCTTCAGACAGGCCGCCAGAGCGCCGATCGCGAAGGGCACGATCAGCGTCGCATCGAAGGACCAGCCCATCGCCCCGATCCGCGGCATACGGAAGGCGGGCGCATCCATCGCCCTGACGAAGTCGTCCTGGCCGATCACCCCGAGCACCAGGGCGGCGACATAGCCGCTGAGCATGCCGATCAGGGCGCAGAAAAGCCGTCCATTGCCGCGCCCCCAGACATTCAGGCCAACCATGACGGACAGGGCCAGCATCGACACCGCGAGTTCGCGGTGATTGGCCGGCTGCGGCAGATCGACGCCCAGCACATAGCGCACTCCCAGGCTGCCCAGCCCGACGCCCACCAGCATCACGACGAAGCCGGCCACCTCGGGCGGCAGGAAAGGCCGCAGATAACGAAGCCCGCGCGACAGCACGGCCTCGAACAGGCCGCCCAGGATCGTCATGCCGAACACCAGTGGCATCCCGCCCAGCTTCGCGGCCATCAGCGAAGGCATCAGATACCCGCCGGTGAACGACGAGGGCGCCAGCAGCCCCGACCCGACAGGCCCGCGCTGCAGCGTCTGCATAATGGTCGTGACGCCCAGCACCAGCATCGACAGGGCCACCAGGTTGCTGGTCTGCACGGGCGCCAGACCTGCTTGTGCGACGATGGCCAGCGGAATGGCGATCAGGCTGCACATGAGGCCGACATGCTGCAATGCGCTGAGGATCACCACCCCGGGGGGCGGTACTTCATCGATCCAATAGGCCAGGTCGGCCGGTCGCTTCATAGGGAACGGCCGGGCGACGTCAGTGCAGTGCGCTCAGGCCTTCTTCGCGGGTGCCACAGACCCTGAAGAGCTTGAGAAATCCGCCGACCTCGAAAAGCTGGCGGACCTGAACCGACAGCCCCGACAGAACGACCTGTGCATCGGATTGCCGGGCCTGCTTGCCCGCAACCAGCAGGGTGCGAAACCCGGCGCTGCTGATGTAGTCGAGCCGCGAAAGATCGATCAGCAGCGCACGCCGTGTCTGGAGCACCTGCGACAGGCGATCGCCGAGCGCCGGCGCCGTGGCGTTGTCGAGCCGCCCGATCACGGCAATGACCGTTGCCGGTCCATGGGAATGTTCTTCGAGCTGCATCGTTGGACAGCCCGCCCCGGGCACTTGCACTTTCGATTGGCGATCAGAAGGGCGATACTCGCACTCTGTGGCTTGGCACGGCAACCCCGCTGGCCGTGTCCCGACCCATACAACACGCCAGGGATTCCTCCATGACCGCGCCCTTTATCGGCCGCCTTGCGACAGGCTGCACGCCCCTCGGGCTCGCGCTCATGCTGGCGCTTGGAAGCGCCGTCGCCTGCGCACAGCCGATTGGCCTTGTGAAGGTTAAGCATGGTGACGTTCAGATCGAACGCCAGGGCGTGCGCAGTGCCGCGTCGGTTGGCACGCCGGTGGACGCTGCCGACCGCATCCTGACCGGCCGTGACGGCTCCGTCGGAGTTTCCTTTGCCGACAGCTCCATGCTGTCCGCAGGACCCAACTCGGTGCTCGTCCTGAGCCAGTTCAGCTACGACCCGACGACGCGGGAAGGCAGCTTCGAGGTCGCCCTGCGCCGCGGGACCCTGTCGGCCATCTCGGGCCGGCTGGTCGCCCAGACACCAGGCGCGATGAAAGTCCGGACGCCCACGGCGGTGCTGGCGGTCCGGGGAACCGAGTTCGTCGTGCACGTCGACGCGCCTGCGGACTGATCGCGCCTGCATCGACCGTGAAATTCGTCGCCGCCCTGGGGGCGCTGTCTCTGCTGGCTGGATGTGCCTCGACCCGCGAGTGGTATGTCGTGATGCCGAGTCAGGACGGCCACGCCGGGTCGGTGGTCGTGACACGCGACGGCGCCGACACCGTGCTCGAGGGCGCCTACAGCGCCACTGCGTCCGATGTCCGCGGCGCGTACACGGCCGATCCGAAGCAGGTCGAGCAGGCCTTCGGAGCCGCGCTGCAGGCCACTCCACCGCGGCCAGTCACCTACACGCTGTTCTTCGCCGCCAATCTGGACGAACTGACCGCCGAATCGCGCGCCACCTTCGAGTCGATCGCGCGCGAGATAGCCCAGCGGCCGGCCCCGCAGCTGACGATCATCGGCCATGCCGACGCGACGCTCTCGCACGAATACAACGACATGCTGTCTTTGCGCCGCGCGCAGCGGATCCGCGGCGAGATGATCCGATTCGGCGTCGCGCCCGAGCGGATCGTTGCCCAGGGCCGAGGCAAGCGCGAGCTGCTGGTTCCGACTCCCGACAACCAGGCCGAACCGCGCAATCGCCGGGTCGAGGTGGAGGTGCGCTAAGCCGGCGCGTCCAGCGGCCCCCGCCAGCGCAGCACCATCACCGTCACGTCGTCCGAACGCTCGGCCCCGCCGGCAAACCGGTCGACTTCGCGAACCAGCCCTCGCAGCATCGCATCGGCGTCCGGTTCTGTGGTCAATGCGGCCAGCGCACTGACCATCCGGTCGCGGCCGAAGAAGTCACCGGCCGCATTGGCCGCCTCCGACACCCCGTCGGAACACACGCACAGCGACTGATCGGCCGCGAGCATCCGGTGCGACACCGGGAACTCGGCCGTGTCGTCTATCCCCAGGGGCGGACCGCCTTCCGAATCGAGCACCTGGGGCTCCTGCCCCGGTGCGGTCAGCCAGGGACGCTCATGTCCGGCGCTGGCATGCCACAGGGATCCAGTGCGAAGGTCGAGGATGCCGGCGAACACGGTCACGAAGAGCAGCTCGGAATTGTCGCGACAGATTTCCCGGTTCGCCTCGCGCATGACGTCGCCCAGATCGGCCCCGGCACGCAACGCGACGCTCTTGCACAGCGTCTTGCTGGTCGCCATGAACAGGCTGGCCGGAATGCCCTTTCCGCACACGTCGCCGACCATGAAGAACACGCGATGCACGTCCAGCATGAAGCAGTCGTACAGGTCTCCGCCGACTTCGCGCGCCGGCTCCATGTGGGCGGCAATGTCCAGGCGCGGCTCGGCGGCAAAGACCGCCCGCGCATCAGGCACCATGCCGAGCTGGATGCGACGCGCCGCGGCCACCTCGCCGGCCGTGCGGGCGGCGGCCTCGCGCTGATCCCGCAGCGTCGACTCCAGGGCCCGCCGCTCGACCTGTCCGCGCATCAGCTCGTAGGCGAGCATGCCGCCGAACATCAGCACCAGCACCAGTGCCGGCATCGCCGCATCGATCAGCAGATGACGATGCGTGAACAGTGCGAGGCCCGACGCCCCCAGCGTCACGACCGTCAGCAGCACCAGGAGCACCACCAGCATGGAGTTCGCGCGGGTGATGCCGAAGACGAGCGCCGCGCCGAGCAGCAGCGAGGCGGCCAGTTCGGCCCAGGGCGCCCATGCGGGGCGCAGCAGCGTCGTGCCGTCGAACATCGATTCGAGAACCTGCGCATGCACCTCGACCCCCGGCACCCGCTCGCCCAGCGCCGTCATCGGAAAGTCGACCAGTCCGAGTCCTGACACACCGACAAGAACCAGCCGGTTCTTCAGCCGTTCGGGAGCCACCTTCCCTTCGAGCAGCATGGTCGCCGGAATGTAGCGGTCGGACAGATGGAAGCCATAGTGGACCCACAAGCGCGCGTCTGCCTGCGTGGGCACGAACAGGTCGCCCACACCGATGCCCACGATCCGCCGGCCGCTCCGCTCGATCGAAAACGCGGGACTGCCCGATGCCAGTCGCAGCATCTCTATCGGCAGCGAAGGCAGGATAGAGCCGCCGATCCGGGCGGCCAGCGGCACGGTGCGAACGACACCCTGATCGGAATCGGCGCTGACCAGCGCACGGCCCGCCGCCGCTTCATGCAGTTCGGCCAGGCTGCTCAGCGCGCCGGCAAACTGCGGCAGCAGCGGGCCGGGGTCGCCGCCCCGGGCGACATGCGCAGGCGCCAGCAGTCGGTCGTCCGTAGGCCGATCGACGCCGGCCACGCTGAGTGCGGCGCGCGCCTGCCGCAGCTGGCTCGCCAGTTGCGCGTCGTTGCCCGGCAGCGCGCACATGCGCTCGATCAGGTCGGCGGAGATGCCTGGAACCAGGCGCGCCACCGCGCAAGGCGAGGACCGGTCCGGCTCGGGCATCAGAAGGTCCAGCCCTACTGCTGCGGGCTGCGCCGCATGGATACGCTCGACCAGCTGCGCCACCAGGCTGCGCGGCCAGGGCCACTGTCCATGGCGCTTCAAGCTCGCCTCGTCGATGTCGACGATGACGGCAGGAGCCGACACCCGGTCCCGCGGCGAGAGGATCTGATAACTGTCGAAGAGCGCCGCACGAAGACGCAGCTGCCATGCCATCAGCTCGCTGCCCTGCAGGGCCAGCATCGCGGCCAGAACGAGCATCGCGATCCATCGGCCCCGCGCCAGCAGCGGGGACGAGGTCAGCGGTCGACCCACACCGTCGTCCGATTGG
>DAONCJ010000185.1:0-6940 GCA_035401985.1 Burkholderiaceae bacterium
CGAAGATCTGATAGTCGCTGCTCATCGTGCCCGCCCTTGCACCGTTGTCGCCGACAACATCATGCCCGAAGCCGTGCAGCGGCCGGGCGCGGCGCGATCATCCGCCCCGGCTGGTCTCGGCCCGATACGACGCATAACCCGGCTGATCGACAGCCAGGCGCTCGAATGTGGACTGCCACAAGTGCGCCAGCAGTGCCGGATCGTCGGAACCGATGCGCCCTTGCGCGATGGCCCGGGCGAGTGCCTCGTTGGCCGCGGGCAGGCCCGCCGCCGTCGCCTCGGGGCTGATACCGAGCGCGGACAGCCGCGCCAGTTCGGCGGCATTCTGCCCGGGGGCCAGTTCGATCTGGCGACGCACGACCTGCAGCACATTGGCCGCCACGCGCGCATGGAAGGCCGCCGCGGGCGGCAGCTGCGGCATCGCCACCTCGGTCAGGTAGCGGGCCACGAGGTCCAGCAGTTCATCGGGGGCGGGAGTGTTTTGCATGGGTGGGCGGCGGGTGTGCGAGCAGATGTGCGGGCGGTCAGCGAGCGGATCGGCGCGGCGCCAGCAGACGCAGCAGGTCGATGTCGGTTTCGGAGACGCGACGACCGATCATCGCACGCTCGACCGCACGGCCCGGATCGGTCTGCCGGAACTGAGGGTACGAACTGGCCAGGTCGAGGCACATCACGCCCCAGCGCAGGGTGCCCATCACTTCCCAGAAGTGCACCCGCTGAGGGTCGACCGCCCTGCCCGCCTGCTCGGAGTAGGCTGCGAACAGCGCCTCGCGCGTGCCGAAGCCGCCCACCGGCTTGTCGATCTGCCCGAAGCGCCACGCCGCGACACAGATCCAGCCCAGGTCCTCCATCGGATCGCCCAGATGGGCGAGTTCCCAGTCGAGCACCGCTCGAATGCCGTCGGGACCGATGATCAGATTGCCATGACGATAGTCGCCATGCACCAGCGTCAGATCGGCCGGCGGCGGACAGTGTTCGCGCAGCCATCGAAAGGCCAGCTCGAACACCGGCAGCGCGGCGCCGGTGCCTGAGTAGCGCCGGTGCAGCTGCTCGAGGTCTTCGGCGGGCGTGCGGCGCATCAGACGCACGCCGTCGGCAGGCATGCTGTGCACCATCGCCGAGATGCGTCCGGCCTGCGCGGCAAGCTCCCCCCGCACCGCATCGAAAGGCGCGTCGCGCAAAATGCGCCGGCCCAGGGTTTCGCCCTCGATCCGGCGCATCAGGAATCCGCGCCCGATGCCATCGTCGGGCTCGGCCACCGCCAGGACTTCGGGGACCGGTACGCCGGCTCTGGCGGCGCGACGGATCAGTTCGGCCTCGACCTCCAGACCGATGGCCGTCTCGCTCAGCTTCGACTCTGGCGGCATGCGCCGAAGGATGACCGGCATCGCGCCCGCAGCGCCGCGGGCCTCGAAGGCCCATGTCTGCTGGCTTGCGCCACCCGACAGGCGCGTCAGGTTCTCGGCCGTGTCGTAGCCGGGCAGCCGTCGTGCGACCATTGTCTGCAGCGCCGCCAGAAGCGCCGCGGTGCTGGAGACGGCGGCCGGCCGTGCGGCCGCGTCGGCAGGTGTCGTGCTCAGTTGACCACCTGAGCCAGTTCGCCAGCGCGGTAACGGCTGATCATCACCGACAGATCGACGGCCTTGATGCGGCCGCCCTGGCCGGCGCACCCGAACTGCTGATAGCGCTGCAGGCAGATCTGCTTTGCCGCCTCGCGGGCAGGCTTCAGATAGTCGCGCGGATCGAACTTGTCGGGGTTCTGCGCCATGTACTTGCGGATGGCAGCCGTCATCGCCAGCCGGATGTCGGTGTCGATGTTGATCTTGCGCACACCGTACTTGATGGCGTGCTGGATCTCTTCGACGGGCACGCCGTAGGTCTCCTTCATGTCGCCGCCGTACTGGCGAATCTCGGCCAGCAGATCCTGCGGCACCGAGGACGAGCCGTGCATGACCAGGTGGGTGTTGGGCAGGCGCGCGTTGATTTCCTTGATGCGCGAGATGGCCAGAATGTCGCCCGTGGGCTTGCGCGTGAACTTGTAGGCGCCGTGGCTGGTGCCGATGGCGATGGCCAGCGCGTCGACCTGGGTGTTCTTGACGAAGTCGGCCGCCTGCTCGGGATCGGTCAGCAGCTGCTCGCGCGTCATCGTGCCGTCGGCGCCGTGACCATCCTCCTTGTCGCCCTTCATGGTCTCGAGCGAGCCCAGGCAGCCGAGTTCGCCTTCCACCGTGACGCCCAGCGCATGCGCCATGTCGACCACCTTGCGGGTGACGTCGACGTTGTACTCGTAGCTGGCGATGGTCTTGCCGTCTTCCTGCAGCGAGCCGTCCATCATGACCGACGAAAAGCCGAGGTCGATGGCGCCCTTGCAGATGCCCGGCGACTGCCCGTGATCCTGGTGCATGACGATCGGCACCTTGGGATACGACTCGACAGCGGCCTGGATGAGGTGCTTGAGGAAGTGCTCGCCAGCATATTTCCGGGCGCCGGCAGAGGCCTGCATGATCACCGGCGCATCGAGCTCGGCCGCGGCCGACATGATCGCCTGGACCTGTTCAAGGTTGTTGACGTTGAACGCCGGAATGCCATAGCCGTTTTCGGCGGCATGGTCGAGCAGCTGGCGCATTGAGACGAGAGGCATCGGGAACTCCTGGATGTGGACACTTGGCCCAGCCGGCAGGATCCGCCCGCGTCGCACAGGCGTGGAGCCGGCCGGTTCGGCGAAGCACCCATGGTCAATTATGCCGCGAGCCGCCCTCGCGGGCTGTGATAAATGCGGCAGCGGCTGCAGGGAGCGCGCGTCGGGACATATGGACACGCGGCCACCAATCGGAAGGGTAATACCACTGATCGCAGCAAGGCTTGTCCGCCCGTCGGGCCAGGGGGATGGTGCCGCTCATAAGGACCGCGACCCGGGTTCGCGTCCATGACAATCAGAAAGCGCTCCCTCTTGTTCCCGTTCCTCCTGGCCTCTCTTCTGGCTCTGGCCGCGCTGCCTGCGCACAGCCAGACGCCCGCTCCCTCCATTCCTCCCTCACCCGCACTCGAGTTTTCGGCATCCGGCTTTCTGACGGCCACCGCCGGCAAAGTGCTCGGCGGAACCCATGACGCCGCGACCGACGGCGGCTATCGGTGCCCGTGCTTCATCTCGGACTACGCGCAAGCCGGCGTCTACGAGACAGGGCGGCTGCGTGCCGGCCCGGACAGCCGGCTCGGCGTGCAGGGCTCGGTGATGAGTGCCGACCGCCGCTATGGCGCGACGGCGCAGCTGGTTTCACGCGGCGCGGCCGGCGGGGCGGTCAATCTGGAATGGGCCTACGGCGTGGTCGAGCTGAACAGCCGCCTGACGCTGCAGGTCGGGCGCAAGCGACTGCCGCTGTTCGCCTACTCCGAGGTGCAGGACGTCGGCCTGGCACTGCCCTGGACCCATCTGCCGTCTCAGCTTTATGGCTGGGAGATCGTCAACTACAACGGCGCCAATCTGCTGTACCGCGACACCTGGCTGGGCTGGGCCACGGCGCTCAATGTGTTCAGTGGCTCGGAAACATCCCGCAACGCCGGCTACTGGAAAATCTACAACGGCAAGCGGTCGCGCACCGACGCCCGGTGGACCGACATCCTCGGCACCGAGGCGAAAGTCAGCCGCAGCGGATTCGAAGCGCGCTACGTCTACATGCAGTCGAACACCCAGAACCGTCTGATGGGAGAGGACGACAGCGGCTTCAGCGAGCGCAAGCGTCAGCGCATCCACGGCGTGTCGTTCGGCTACGACCAGGACAACTGGCTGGCCCGGGCCGAACTGTTGTGGATCGACCGCACGGCCGACTACGGCCGCGACTACGCCCAGCTCTACATGCTGGGCTACCGGATCGGGCGCTTCACGCCGCTGGTCTCATTCTCGAACTACAAGCAGAAGAACAACGATCCGACGATCGCCGAGGCACATCACACCGCCAGCGCCGTCCTGCGGTACGACCTGACCAACACCAGTGCCGTCAAGGTGCAGTTCGACGTCTGGCGCGACCGGTCTGCGACCGACTTCCCGGCCATGCGCGGCAACTCGCGCCTCCTGACGGTCAGCTACGACCGGGTGTTCTGACCATGAAATCTGCCCTTGCACAGCCGCTTCGTCAGCCGGTGCTTCGTCGCACCCTGCTGAGGCTCGCCGCACTGGCGCTTGCCAGCGCCGCGACCCTCGGCGCCCCCTGCCATGCCGACGACATCGTCGTCATCGTCAACAAGGACAACCTGAACAAGGTCGATCGCGAATTCGTCATCCGCGTCTACACCGGTTCGATCCGCGGCTGGCCCGACGGCAGCCCGGTGTTCGCCCTCGACCAGCCCGAGGATTCCGAAGCGCGCCAGCTGTTCGCCACCACCATCCTGGGCAAGAGCGTGGCCAATCTGCGCGCCAACTGGTCGCAGAACATCTTCACCGGCCGCGGCATGCCGCCCAAGGTCACTTCGCCTGACTCGGAGATGAAGACCCTGGTGGCCACCAACCGCAATGCCATCGGATACATACGGGCCTCGCAACTGGATGCGAGCGTCCGGGTGATCGCGCGCTGATTCGGCCCGGGGCCCCGATGCCTGGTCCGCACAAGCCCGTCGCAGCACGGACGGACGATTCGCGTCTGGCGGTGATCATCACCTGGCTGGCGGCGACGATCGCGCTCGTCGTCACGCTGATCGGTCCGGCGGGCTATTACGTGCTCTCCAAAGAGGCTGAACGGCGCGAGGCGACCATAGCCGCTCGCCTGCACGCCGCATTCATCATCCAGGCGATCCAGGGCAGCGGCAAGAACTGGCGCGACGGGATTTCGGATCTGATCGAAGCGGAACTGGCGCCTTCCGCACTGCCCGAGCAGCGATCAATCGTCGATGTGGACGGCGGGCTGGTGGCGGTGACGGGCCCGCTGCTGACCCAGCCGCGTCTCGAGGTCTCGGCCCCGCTGCTCACGGCCGAAGGTCCGGTGGGCGAGGTCCGCATCACGCGGTCGTTCCGGCCGATCTATCTGCGCACAGCTTTGACGGCGCTGCTGTCCGCGGCACTCGGCGCGGCGATCTATCTTTCGCTTCGGCTGCTGCCCCTGCGCGCCTTGCGGCGCACGCTGTCCGAACTGAAGCTCAAGGAGGCACGGGCGCGCGAGGAGGCGGAGGACAATCTGCGGCTGGTCTTCCAGCACGCGATCGAGGGCATCATCATCCTGGAGCGCTCCGGGCAGATTCTGTCCAGCAACCCGGCCGCAGCGCAGATGTTCGGGTATCCCGAAGAGGCCCTGCGCCTGATGAAGCTCGATGCGCTGCTGATCGACAAGCCGATCGCGGGTTCCGATGAAAGCCTGCCGATGGCGCGCTTCGAGACAAGCGCCCGCCACAGCTCGGGCGACCGGATCCCGGTCGAGGTGGCGATCAGCGAGTCGGGACTGTCGGGCACACAGCACCGGATCGCGATCGTGCGCGACATCACCGAACGCAAGCAGGTCCAGGAACGGCTGTCGCGCATGGCGAACTTCGACAGCCTCACCGGGCTGCCCAATCGAAGTTCGTTCCGCGAACGGCTGAGTCACGCGATGCTCAGGGCGCGGGGATCGCAGCAGCAGCTGGCGCTGATGTTCCTCGACATCGACCGCTTCAAGACGATCAACGACAGCCTGGGTCACGACTTCGGCGACCGGCTGCTGATCCAGGTGGCTTCCCGGTTGTCGGCATGCATCCGGCACAGCGACGCGCTGAGCCTCGTCGAGAGCACGGCCGGAACCAATGAAGTCTATCGGCTGGGCGGTGACGAGTTCACCGTGCTGATCGAGGGGCTGCCCGGCCCCGAGCCCGCCGCTCAGGTCGCCAAGCGCATCCTCCATACACTGTCCCAGCCGTTCATGATCGGCGAGCACGAGCTGTTCATCTCCGCCAGCATCGGGATCACTCTCTTTCTGGACGAGCACGGCGATCAGACCGACATCGACGGGCTGATCCGCCAGGCCGACATGGCGATGTACCACTCGAAGGAAGCCGGACGCGACACCTATTCGTTCTACAACGACGAATTGAACGCCTTCGCGACCGAACGCCACCTGCTCGAAACCAGCCTGCGCCACGCCTTCGAGCGCGGCGAATTCCATCTCGCCTACCAGCCGAAGGCCAATCTGAGCGACGGCACCGTGACCGGCGTCGAGGCGCTGATGCGCTGGCGGCGCCCTGATCAGCCGCCGATCGGCCCCGACAAATTCATACCGATCCTGGAAGAGACCGGACTGATCGTGCCGGTGGGCGGCTGGGTGCTGCGCGAAGCCTGCCGCCAGGTGGTCGCCTGGGACCATGAGGGGCTGCCGCCGCTGAATCTGGCGGTGAACCTGTCGGCGCGGCAGTTCCGCCAGGCCGATCTGATCGAACAGATCGCCTGCACGCTTCGCGAGACGGGCCTGCCGGCCAGCCGGCTGGAGATCGAACTGACCGAAAGCACGCTGATCGAGGACACCGAGATGGTGACCCGGATCATGGCCAGCCTGGGCGCGCTGGGCGTTGCGGTGGCGATCGACGATTTCGGGACCGGCCATTCATCGCTGAGCTACCTCAAGCGCTTCGATGTCGACACGCTGAAGATCGACCGCTCGTTCGTGCGCGACACACCCGACGACCCTGAGGACAATGCGATCGCCATTGCGGTGATCGCGCTGGCCCACGGCCTGGGCCTGAAGGTGGTCGCGGAGGGCGTGGAGAACGAATTCCAGGCCGACTTCCTGAGAGCGCAGGATTGCGATCAGATCCAGGGGCACCTGCTCAGCGAGGCGCTCGCCCCTGAACACTTCGTCACCTGGCTGAACACCCGCCTGGCGACAGCGGCGGAACTGCAGCAGGCCGCCTGAACTAGCCGTGCTCGCCCACGGTGACGATCTTCATCGTGTTGGTAACACCCGACTTGCCGATCGGCTCGCCGATC
>DAONCJ010000186.1:0-6923 GCA_035401985.1 Burkholderiaceae bacterium
TCGGCCCACACCCAGCATGACGGCCGATGCGCCCGAGCTGCTGGCGCTGGCCGAAGGCCTGCGCCGTGCGGGCCGTGGTGTGCTGCAGGTCAACTCCGATTTCGGTCCCGGCGAGTTCGAACTGCTGCGCCAGGCCGCCCGCCATTCGGGCCGGCCGCTGTCGGTGCTGCTGCTGCAAAGCGACAAGGCCCCCGATCTGTGGCGCGAAACGTTGGCCAATCTGAAGGCCGGCCGCGCCGAAGGGCTGGCGATGAACGGCCAGGTCGGCGCCAAGGGCATCGGCATCCTGATGTGCTTCGATGCCAGCCGCCATCCGTTCCTCGACCATCCGGCGTGGAGCGCGCTGGAGGGGCTGCGCGGCACGCAGGTGGCGGCGAAGCTGCGCGCCGAGCCCGCGCTGATGCGTCGGCTGGTCGAGGAGCGCACCAGCACGCCGGCCGAGAAATTCATGCAGCGCATGCTAGAGCGCAGCTTCGTGATGGACGACGCCCAGAACTACGAGCCCGACATGAACGACAGCCTGGGCGCACGGGCGGCACGCGAGGGCACGACCGTGTGGGCGCTGGCCATGAACGCGCTGATGGCCAACGACGGCGAAGGGCTGATGATGCATCCGTTCGAGAACTACACCGGGGGCAACCTCGATGTGGTGCGCGAGATGCTGGTCAGCGAGGCGACCGTGATGGGCTTGAGCGATGCCGGTGCGCATGTCGGCCTCATCTGCGACGGCGCTGCACCGACTTTCCTGATCAAGTACTGGGCCAGCCAGCGCCAGCGCGGCGAACGCATTCCGCTGGAGTTCCTGGTCAGCAAGCAGACCCGCGGCAACGCGCTGGCCTACGGCATGCCCGACCGCGGGCTGATTGCCGCCGGCATGAAGGCCGACCTCAACCTCATCGATTACGACGGTCTGCGCCTGCTGCGCCCGCAGATCGTGCGCGACATGCCAGCGGGCGGCAAGCGCTTCATCCAGCGGGCGCAAGGGTACCGGCACACCTTCGTGTCGGGTGTCGAGACGCTGCGCGACGACGAGCTGACGGGCGAACTGCCCGGCCAGCTGGTGCGATCGAAGGCGCAGGCTCTGGCGGATTGACGGGCCCCGCGGGGCGCTCAGCGCCCCAGGTGCGTCAGAAGGCGGTCGAGGTGCAGGGCCAGGGGCGCCTCGAGCATCGGCATCCCGACCGTCAGCAGAATCAGGCCGGCGGCAATCGTGATCGGGAATCCGACCGCGAACAGATTGAACTGCGGCGCAACCCGCGAAATGATGCCCAGCGCCATGTTGACGAACAGCAGCAGCGCCATGAAGGGCAACGCCAGCGACAGCGCAAGCGCGAACACTTCGCCGCCCAGCTGAACCGGTGATCGGGTGGCCAGAAATTCGGTCACCGATCCGCCGGCGGGCAGCCACTCGAAGCTCTGGATCACCGTGGCCAGCAGGGCCAGCGGGCCGTTGATCGCGACGAACGACAACAGCGACACCGAGTTGACCAGCCGGCCGACGGCGTTGCCGGTGCCGGCGTTCGGGTCGAAGAATCCGGCGAACGACAGGCCCATCTGCAGTCCGATGATCTCGCCGGCCATCTCGAATCCGGTGAACAGCAGCCGCGCGACAAAGCCGATCGTCAGGCCGACCGCCACCTCCTGAGCGACCAGCCCGAGGGCGGCCGCGCCGGTCAGCGCCGCCGGGTCGGCGGGCGTGGTGAACGGAGCGACTAGCAGCGCGATGGCGGCGCACAGGGCGACACGTGCGCGGGCACCGAACGACCGGTTCGAGAAGACCGGCGCGCTGGACATCATGCCCAGGATGCGAAAGAACGGCAGCAGGAAGGCCGACAGCCAGGTGAACAACTGCTGATCGGTCAGCGTGATCACGACGTTCAGCCGCCGCCGTTGATGGCCTGCGGCAGGCTGGTCAGCGTGCGCGCGATGTAGTCGGTGAGCATGGTCAGCATCCACGGGCCGGTCAGCACCAGTGTCGTGGCGACCGCCAGCAGCTTGGGCAGGAACGACAGCGTCGCCTCGTTGATCTGCGTCACTGCCTGCAGCAGGCTGACGACGAGGCCGACGCCCAGCGCGGTCAGCAGCACCGGTGCCGAGACGATCAGCATCATCTCCAATGCCTGACGGCCGACGTTGACGACGTATTCGGGACTCATCTCGGAACCTTCGGGAAGCGTGAAGTGGGACGCACGGGTGCGGGCAAGGCGGCGGTCGCGTCAGCTGGGGCCGAAGCTCGCCACCAGCGAGCCGATCAGCAGGTTCCAGCCGTCGGCCAGCACGAACAGCATCAGCTTGAAAGGCAGCGCGACCAGCACCGGCGAGACCATCATCATCCCCATCGACATCAGCAGACTGGCGACGATGAGGTCGATCATCAGGAAAGGGACGAAGACCAGGAAGCCGATCTGGAAGGCGGTCTTCAATTCGCTGGTGACGAAGGCAGGCACGAGCACCCGCATCGGCACGTCGGCGGCCGAGGTGCCCTTGTCGACCTTGGCGATCTTTGCAAACAGGGTCAGGTCCGACTCGCGGGTCTGGCGCGTCATGAAGATCCGAAGCGGATCCGCGCCCTTGGCGATCGCCTCCTCGAAATTGATCTTCTGCTCGGAATAGGGCTTGTATGCCTCCTGGTGAATGCGCTCCAGCGTAGGCGCCATCACGAAGAAGGTGAGGAACAGCGACATGCCGACGATCACCTGATTGGGCGGCGTCTGCTGCAGGCCGAGCGCCTGGCGAAGCAGCGACAGCACGATCACGATCCGCGTGAAGCTGGTCATCAGCAGCATCACCGCCGGCAGGAAGGACAGCGCGGTGAAGATCAGCAGCGTCTGCACCGGCACCGAGTAGCTGGTGCCCCCGCCCGGAGCGGCGCTGGAGTTCAGCGTCAGCACCCCTTGCGCGAGCGCCGGGGCGGCGAACATCAGGGCGGCGCCTGCGGCGAGCAGTGGCGCGGCCAGGCGGCCGGCGCTGGGCGCGGGCACCGGGTCAGCCGTGGGGAGATCAATCGCGTCAGGCATCGGGTGAGGCATAGGGTCAGCCATCGGGTCAGCCATGGGGCCGGTTCGGATCATTGGGGTCGAGCCTGCGCAGCAGCCGTGAGAAGGATGAAAGCGGAGACGCGGCGGGCGTGCCTGCCGGGGACGCGGCATCGACAGCATTGGTGACGGCGGTCCCGTCGGCGGTCCGGGTCGGAGCCGTTGGCGTGGCACCGCCCGCGCTCGCACCGGGCCACTGATCGAGCTGAGCGAGCAGGGTCATCTGCTGGGCCGTGATGCCCACGACCAGATAGCGCCCGCCGGCCTGGATCACCGCGATCCGGTCGCGCGGGCCCATCGACAGACCGGCCACGATCGACAGCGGGCCGGCGGCGCCCGGGCGCAGCACCTGGGCGCGCTTCATCAGCCACAGCGCCGCCGGGATCATCGCGATGACCGCGATGAAGGCGAGCAGGGAAGGGACGAGCGAGGCGGTCACCGGTGCGCGTCCATCAACCGCGGTTCAGGCGGCGCAGCCGCTCGGAGGGGGTGACGATGTCGGTCAGCCGGATGCCGAACTTGTCGTTGACCACGACCACCTCGCCCTGGGCGATCAGGCAGCCGTTGACCAGCACGTCCATCGGCTCGCCGGCCATCGCGTCCAGTTCGATCACCGATCCCTGGGCAAGCTGCAGGATGTGCTTGATCGGGATACGGGTGCGACCGAGTTCGACCGTCAGCTGGACCGGGATGTCCAGGATCATGTCGATGTCGTTGTTGGCCTGGATCGTCTTGCCGCCCGAGAGCTTCGGAAACAGGGCAGCGGTCGTGTCGGCAGCGCTGATCGACGTGCCCGGTACGGCGGCGTCGGGCGCGGTCTTCTCCTGTTCGGCGAGCGCGGCCGCCCACTCGTCGGCAATGTCGTCCTGGTCCTGGCCTGGCTCGTCACTCATCTTGTCCCCCGCTCAGTATTTCTTTCGGATTGGTCACGATTTCATTCACCTTGATGGCATAGCGGCCCGAGGACACGCCGTAGTGGCATTCGAAGACCGGCACCTTGTCGACCTTGGCGATCACGGTTTCCGGCAGGTCCAGCCCGATGAAGTCGCCCGGTTTGAGCGACATCAGCTGCTGCACCGTGGCCTGCGTGCTGGTGAACTCGGCCGTCAGCATCACATCGGCCGACTTCAGCTGCTGCGTCAGCAGATTGACCCAGCGCTTGTCGGCCTGCTGCTGGTCGGCACGCACCGACGAATAAAGCATTTCGCGGATCGGCTCGAGCGTCGAATACGGGATGCAGATGTGCATCGCACCGCCCGCTTCACCGATCTCGATGTCGAAGCTGGTCGTCACCATGATCTCGGACGGCGTGGCGATGTTGGCGAACTGGGTGTGCATCTCCGAGCGCACGTATTCGAAGACCAGCGGATACACGCCCTCCCAGGCCTTGCGGTATTCCTCGTTGATCACCTCGACGATGCGCAGGATGATCCGCTGCTCGGTCGGCGAGAAGTCGCGGCCCTCGATCCGGGTGTGCAGCTTGCCGCTGCCGCCAAAGAGGTTGTCGATGATCGTGAACACCAGCGCGGGCTCGCAGATCACCAGGGCGCTGCCGCGCAGCGGGCGGACCGACATGATGTTGATGTTGGTCGGCACCACGATGTTGCGCAGGAACGCGCTGTACTTCTGCACCTTCGACTGCCCCACCGAGATCTCGGGATTGCGGCGCATGAAGTTGAACAGGCCCAGGCGGATGTTGCGGGCGAAGCGCTCGTTGATGATCTCGAGCGTGGGCATGCGCCCGCGGACGATCCGTTCCTGCTTGCCCAGGTCATAGGCCCGGACGCCGGTCTGCTCTTCGCTGCTGGTCTCGGGCGTGTCGCCGTTGACGCCGTCGAGCAGCGCGTCGACCTCTTCTTGCGAAAGAAACTGATCGGCCATGGCTACTGGACGATGAACTGTGCGAAGTGGACTGCCTCGACCGGATTGGGATCCGAGCGGCGCTTCTTGCGCTTCTTCGGCTTCTTGTCGGCGTCGGCCTTGGCGGATTTCGCGCCTTCCTTGCCATCGGCGTCCTTGGCGTCTGCCTCGGGCTTGGCCTTCTCTTCCGAGGGTTCCTCGGCGGCTGCCTTCGCCTTGCCTTTGCGGGGCTTCTCGTCTTCGTCTTCTTCGGGCGGTTCCCAGCCCAGCTGCACGCCGGCCGCAATCGCGATCTCCTCGGCCAGCTTTTCCTTGCCCGGTACGCTGAGCAGTTCCTTGGCGAGTTTCGACGACAGCAGCATCAGCACCGCATTGCGCACGGCCGGCATCTGCGCAGTCAGGTCGCCGCTGACCTTTGCGTCGGCCACCTCGAGCACCACGGCGACCTGGATGAAGCGCTCGCCGCCTTCGTCGGCCAGATTCACCGTGAACGGGTCGAGGTTGGCAAAGGTCTTGACCTTGCCTTTTTCCTTGTGGGCGACCGGCTTGTGGTCGTCCTCGGCGTCGGCAGACGCCTCGGGCTTGGGCTTCATGAAGAAGAACCAGCCGGCACCGCCGCCCCCGGCGAGCAGCAGAACGGCCGCGATGATGATGATCAGGCCCTTCTTGCCCTTCTTGGGCTTGGCCTCGGCGTCATCCTTTTTCTTGTCATCCGACATGCTGACTCCATCACGCGGGGCTGAAGGAAGCCCCGATGACGACGAGTATTCGGCAGCTCAGACGAAATCATTAGCGCGAATAGCAGGGGTGAGCCGGCATAGTTGCCGGCTACGCCGCAGCCCGAAGCGCAGTCAGGCGAACAGGTCGAGCAGGCCGCGCGCCGCGCGGGTGCTGCGTGCGCCCGGCTCGGCAACGGCAGAGCCGCCGGAGGTCTGCGATGAGGGGCCGCCCGTCGGTGCCCGATCGCTTGGGCCGCGCTGCGACTGCCCTCCGCCCGAGGCGTCGGCCGATCCGCCCTGGACGCTGGTGTGCGCCAGCGCAAGGCCATGCTCAAGGAGCATGTCGCGCAGGATCGGCAGCGATTGTTCGATGGCTGTCCGCGTTTCGGGCTGCGTCGCCGAGAACGCGACGCTCGCGCTTTCTCCGGACAACGAGAGCTCGATGCGGATCGGCCCGAGGTCGCGCGGATTCAGCGTGATCTCGGCGCGTTCGATTCCCCCGACCAGCGCCTCGCTGACCTGACCGGCCAGATGTTCGACGAAGGCCGGATCGTGCACGGGCCATGGATTCTCCAGCCGTGCCGGTTCGGGTGCAGCGGCGGTGCCGCCCGCGGCGGGCGCACCGGCCAGTGCAAGCGCGCCGGCGAATGAACCGGCTGCATTGGCCGGTGTGTCGCCCGTGGCGGTTCCCGTGGTCGCACCGCGCGATTCATGGATGGCGTCGAGCAGCATCGCGGCCTGGCTGCGTCCGCCGCCGGGCTCGGCCACAGCAGGCCCGGGTTCGGGCCGCGCCGCCTGGCTGCGCCAGTCGAGCGTGATGGCGCTGGCGCCGGCCTCGCGCGCGCCCCGCTGCAGCGAGGCGGCCTGGGCCGCGCCTGCCGCGCCCGAGCCCTGCGGGCGCGGACTGGGGGAGGATGTGGCGCCGTCGGGCGCGGCGCCGCTGGTGGTCCCCGGAATTTCCAGGCGGAAGGTGCCTGAATCGCTGGCACCTGCGGCGACCTGCGGGGCGGGGCCGCCGTCGCTGCCCGGTGAGCGTGCCTGTCGTGCGGCCGAGCGCCCTGCCAGCGTTGACAGAGCGTCGCCGCTGGAAGCAGGCAAAGCGCTGTCGGCGGCGCTCGTCGCCAAGCCCGCTTGACTTGCGGCCAGGGCAGCGCTCGCCGAGGCGGTGGCAGCGGCAGCGCTGGCTGCGGCCGATTCTGCAGCGGCAGCAGTGGCCACAGCGGCAGCAGCGGCCACCGTGGCGGCACTGGCGATGGCCGGCCCGGCGGCTGCCGGGTCGCCGGGTGCGGCCTGTGCAGCGGCGGCGCCT
>DAONCJ010000187.1:0-6910 GCA_035401985.1 Burkholderiaceae bacterium
CGCGGCGATCTCGACCGCGCCCGCGCGGCGCTCGAGAACGCCGTGCGTGCCCTGCCCGGCTACGCGCTGGCCCAGGAAAACCTGGGCGACGTCTATCTGCGCATGGCGGCCCGTGCATACGAGCGCGCCGGTCAGCTCGACCCGCGCAATGCCGACTCCCGCAACAAGCTGGCGCTCGCCCGCGAACTGCTGGCCAAGGTCGCGCCCCGCGCCGCGGCCGCGTCCCGATGACCCCCTCCTGTTCCGCAACCTTCCGGAGTTCCCGATGCTGAAAAAATGGCCCCTGATGGGCGCCCTCGTCCTTGCCGTGAACCTGAGTGCCCCGGCACTGGCTGCCAACCCGCAGGTGGCGATCAAGACCTCGATGGGCGAAATGGTGGTCGAGCTCTATCCTGACAAAGCGCCACGCAGTGTCGAGAACTTCCTGCAATACGCACGCGACGGGTTTTACGCCGGCACGGTGTTCCATCGGGTGATCGGCGGCTTCATGATCCAGGGCGGCGGCTTCACCAGCGACTTCTACAAGGGTGTGCCCGGCTTCGGCCAGAAGAAAACCCGCGCACCGATCGTCAACGAGGGCCAGAACGGCCTCAAGAACGACCGCGGCTGGCTGGCGATGGCACGCACGGGCGACCCGAACTCGGCCACCGCGCAGTTCTTCATCAACACCGTCGACAACGCGGGCCTGAACCATCCTCAGCCCGACGGTCACGGCTATGCAGTGTTCGGCAAGGTGATCAAGGGCATTGAAGTCGTCGACGCCATCCGCGCGGTGCCGACCACCTCCAAGGGACCGTTTCGCGACGTTCCGGCCGAGCCGGTGACCATCGAGTCCGTGTCCGTGGTGGCGGGCCGCTGAGGCGACGATGATCCGGGTGCGCCGCGACCAGACGGCGCTGTTCGTCTCCGACATGCACCTGTCGGATTCGCATCCCGCGACGGTGCGGGCATTCCTTGCCGCACTGGACGAACACGGGCGAGAGGCGGACTTCGTGTTTCTGCTGGGCGACCTGTTCGACGCCTGGGTGGGCGACGACGCTCTCGATGCGCCCGATGGCGAAGCCTGCGTCAGGGGCTTCGCCGACGCCTTGCGCGCACTGTCCGCACGGGGGGCGACGGTCTGCCTGATGCGCGGCAATCGCGACTTCCTGCTGGGCAGCACCTTTGCCGATGCAGTGGGCGCGCGGCTGCTGCCCGACCCCTGCGTGATCGAACTGCACGGCGTGCCGGTGGTGCTGGCCCACGGTGACGCGCTGTGCACCGACGACACCGACTATCAGGCGTTTCGCCAGCTTGCCCGTTCGCCCGAGTGGCAGGCAGGCTTTCTGTCACGGGCGCTGACCGACCGGCTGGCCAGCGCACGCACCATGCGCCAGCAGAGCGAAGACCTCAAATCCACCAAGCAGGCCGAGCTGATGGATGTGAACGGCCAAGCGGTGGCGCAGCTGCTGCGCGACACGGCAACGCGCGTGATGATTCACGGCCACACGCATCGCCCGGCTCACCACGCGCAGCAAGGATCTGGGGCCCAGCGCTGGGTGCTGCCCGACTGGGATGAGCAGGCCGGACGCGCAGGCCTGCTGCTGGCCCGCGACGGCACGCTGTTTCCGGTCGGTCGCTGGCCGGAGCCGGCTCCGTCGCCTCAGCCGCTGTCCGGGGATGTCGCGCCACCGGCGCCGGCCGCGTTCAGGGCGAGTGATTCGGACTGATCAACACGGCTCGCGCAGCACGCCGGCGGCACATGGCATCAGGCGCACAACACGCCGGTCACGCAAACGCCTCAATCGGCGACGCGATCGAGTTCATCCGCATCGACCCCGCGCAAACCATCCGGCCCCAGCGCCCGGCGCAACTGCTCGTGCAGCGCGTCGATGCGCTTGTCCTGCTCGGCGACATGGTCGATCAGGCGATTCAGCGCCATGCCCAGCGGATCGTCGCCCGCACTGCGCGTGACGGCGTAGGCCGAGAATCCCATGCGCGCCGCCTGCTCTTCGCGCCGCTTGTCGTCCTCCTCGACGATCACGCGTGCCGGGATGCCCACCGCCGTGGCGCCCGGGGGCACGGCCTTCACGACCACGGAATTGGAGCCGATGCGCGCGCCTGCGCCCACCGTGAACGGACCCAGCACCTTGGCTCCGGCGCCCACGACGACACCGCGCTCCAGCGTGGGATGGCGCTTGGCGCGGTTCAGCGCCGTGCCGCCCAGGGTGACGCCCTGGTAGATCGTGCAGTCGTCGCCGATTTCGGCTGTTTCGCCAACGACCACACCCATGCCGTGGTCGATGAACACACGACGCCCGACCGTTGCGCCCGGATGGATCTCGATGCCGGTGAGGAACCGCGCCAGGTGGCTGAGCCAGCGCGCGAGCACCGTCAGACCAGCCTTCCAGCACCGATGGGCGATGCGATGGATGAACACGGCGTGCAGCCCGGGATAACACAGCACGACCTCCAGCACCGAGCGGGCAGCCGGATCCTTGTCCATCACGTTCGCTATGTCTTCACGCAGCCGCTCGAAAATCACGATCGCCTCCCGGGAGTGAGTCCCGCCGGTCGGCGGGTCACCGAGCCGACCGCGCAATGAAGCAGCGCCACCGGACTCGCAGGTCGATTTTAAGCCGGCATGCAAAAGCCTGCTGACAACGCCCCCAAGCCCTCAGACGCAGTAGAACTCGACCCCCGCGGGCGCGCGTTCATTCATCACCACGATCTTCTTGCGGGCGATCAGCCAATGGCCGCCCTGGCGGCGCAACTTGTGCTCGTAACGCCCGAAGAAGGCGCAGGCCTCGCGGCGCTTGATGTTCCAGACATGGCAGACGAAGCTGGCATGCAGTTCGGCCTCGCTGTCGCCCAGCGCGGTGGCAACCACCGTGCTGACCGAATGGCTGGTGCGCTGGACCGGATACCAGGCCGGGGACAGGCCGGTACTCACCAGCGTGACCCGCTCCTGAAGCAAGGCGCGAGTGCCGCAATAGATCAGCGCACGCTCGGGATCGGGCACGTCGGCAACGCTGTGGTCGGCGGTCCACTGCGGTATCCAGAACTGGCCATCCTCGCAGTACAGCGAGAGCCATTCGTCCCAGCGGTGGCTGTCCAGATAATGGGCCTCGCGATACAGCACCGAGGCCAGGATCTCCAGTCGAGTGGACTCTGTCATGGCGGAACCTCATGCAGCGCAGGCCCCCAGTTTAATGGATGTAAACCCGCCCGCTCATGAGTCGGCGGGCACCATGGGACAGCACCACTTTTTCGACCAGCCAATGGCCTTCGTGCAAGGCGACATCGGCGCCGACCGCGGCGGCACCGGCAGGATGCCCGATGCGGGTCGGCACGCCGGGCAGCGTCCGCGCGACCTCGTTGACAAGGGTTCCGGGCAGGGCCGCAGCGACCGCGATGGCGACCGACACGGCAGTGGGCACCGTCATGACCAGCCGGCCCTGCAAGGCACTGCGGGCGACCAGGTCGATCTCCCCTGCGGCGACTTCGGCGCCCGACACACTGCGATAGGCCGCGGGTGGCGCGACCCAGACCAGCGCCGGCACCGGTCCCTGCAGCAAAGACGCCTGTGCCGTGGGCGCTGCCAGTCCGAAGCGCAGCGCAGCGGCCTCGAGCAGCGCCTGGCCACGAGACTTGAGGCGGCGATCGCGCTCGAGCTGGACCAGGCTTTCACGGCCCGAGAGCCCCAGGCTCGCGGCGCGCACGAACACGGCCGGCCAGCTGCCACCGAGCACGGTCGCAGCGACTTCTCCGAGGCCGGGCACATCGAGCCGATCGCTGACAGCTCCGCTGGGCAGCAGCGGACCGGCCCGTCCGCCATCGGTGGGATCCAGAAACTCCAGGCGGATCTCGGCGCTGCCGAACGGCACGCCTTCCTCGGTGAAGGCGCCGCGTTCGAGCACGCGCCCGTCGCGCACCGGCACCAGCGCGTCGATGCGCCCGCGTGCGCCGCCATGCCATATGCGCACCCGCGCCACCCCTTCGGTGCAGGGGTGAAGTCCCTCGTGAAGAGCGAACAGGCCCACTGCGGCGACCAGATCGCCCTCGCCGCCCGACCAGTCGATCTTGCCGCTGGGCGCAGCAACCGAGCCGAACAGCGCATCGACATCGCAGTCGTCGCGCCGGGAGGGGCTGACGATCACCACGCGGCTGGTGGAGGGATGCGCGCCGCCCAGGCCGTCGAGCTGGCCGCCGGCGGGATCGGGGCTGCCCAGCAGGCGCGCGAGCAGCGCATCGCGCTCACGCAGATGCGTGGGCAGATCGCGCTGGTGCACAAACACGGCCTTGCAGGTGCCCCCTCGCATCAGCGTGGCCGGCAGGCTGCCCGCCTTCATGGTGTGTTGCGCTTGCGCCGTCCCGGCAGCCGGCCTTCGGCGGCCAGCAGGATCTGCTTGCACACGCCCCGCAGCAGATCGACCTCTTCGGCGCTGAGCGCGGCGCGTGCGAACAGCCGGCGCATCCGCGGCACGAGCTTCTTGGGCGCAAGCGGATCGAGGAACTCGATGGCGACCAGGGCCTGCTCGAAATGCGCATGAAACCGCTCGACCTGATCGTGACTGGCCGGGCGACCCGCGTCCGGTTCGGCGGCAGCAGGCGCAGCCGGTTCACCGGCGAGCGCGGCTCGCCGCAGCTCCCAGCACAGCACCTGGACCGCCTGCGCAAGATTGAGCGAGTTGTAGTCGGGCTCCCCGGGGATCGAGACCAGACGCTCGCAGCGCTGCACGTGCTCGATCGACAGTCCGGTGCGTTCCGGCCCGAACACCAGCGCCACCTGCCGTTCGGGATCGGCCGCCAGTTCGGCGATGACTTCGGGGCAGACGACCCACGGAGCGCGCGGCGCGGCGCCGAACTCGCGGGTTTCGGCGCTGACAGCGATCGCGCTGTGCACGTCGGCCAGCGCCAGGTCGAGCGTGTCGACCTCGATGGCCGAGGTCAGGATGTCGCTGGCACCACTGGCGAAGGCGATCGCATCGGGATGCGAGCAGATCGCCGGGAAGCGCGGTCGGACCACGAAGAGCCGACGCAGGCCCATCACCCGCATGGCGCGCGCCGCCGCGCCGACATTGCCGCCGTGGCTGGGAGAAACGAGCACAAGACGCACCCTCGCGAGGGTGGCCGGGCCTTTGCAATGCAGCGAGTCCAGCGCGATACCTTAGAATCGTGGGTTTTACAGGATCCGACATGCACCCGATGCTTAACGTCGCGGTCCGCGCCGCGCGCAAGGCCGGCCGGATCATCAACCGGGCGAGCCTGGATCTCGACCAGGTGAAGATCGCCCGAAAGCAGCGCAACGACTTCGTCACCGAGGTCGATCATGCGGCCGAGCAGGCGATCATCGAGACGCTGAGCACTGCCTTCCCGGGCCATTCGATCTTAGCAGAGGAGTCCGGCCACCTCCCCGCCAAGGGAGCCGCCGCCGAGGCCCGCGAGGCCGAGTTCGTCTGGATCATCGATCCGCTCGATGGCACGACCAACTTCATCCACGGCATGCCGCAGTACTGCATCTCGATTGCGCTGATGGAGCATGGCGTGGTCACGCAGGGACTCATCTACGACCCCAGCCGCGACGAACTGTTCACCGCCACCAAGGGTCGCGGCGCGTTCCTGAACGACCGCCGCATCCGCGTCGCCTCGCGCACCCGTCTGGAAGAATCCCTGATCGGCACCGGCTTCCCGTTCCGCCGCATCGAGGACCTCGACCGCTATCTCGTGATGCTCAAGGCGGTCATGCTGAAGGCCGCCGGCGTGCGCCGCCCCGGCGCGGCCGCGCTCGACCTGGCCTATGTCGCAGCCGGCCGCTACGACGGATTCTTCGAGATGGGCCTGGCCCCCTGGGATGTCGCGGCGGGCAGCCTGATGGTGACCGAGGCAGGCGGCCTGATCGGCGACTTCGCCGGCGATGCCAAGCATGTGTTTGCCGAAGAGGTCGTGGCCGGCACGCCCAAGGTGTTTGCCCAGCTGCTGGCCCTGTTGCGCGACGCCAAATGACACCGCCGGTCGCGCTCGCTCGCGAGGACGAGACCGCGCTCACACAGGTTGCCCGGGCGCTGGCCGCTGCGCGGGCCAGTGGCGACTGCGCGCCCCTCATTGCCAGCCTGTCAGCCCTGCATGCCCTGCGGCCCCGACTGCCGTCCGCGTTCGGACCGGTGCTCGAGGGCATCGAGCAGCGGCTTCAGTCCTCGGCGATGTTCGGCGAAGAAAGCTGCTCGTTCAGCGTGCACTACCTCTTCGATTCCCTCGACACCTGGCTCGAGCGGGCCCGGATGCGTCTGTCCGGCACGCCTCGCGCCGCAACGCTCTGACCCGTCGCTGCCGCCATTGCATTGCCCCTTAGCGCGGTCCTCCATGTCCAGCCTTCCTCTTCCCCAGTTGACCGCCCTGCAGGCGCGGGTCGTCGCCGTCCTGTTCGAAAAGGAACACAGGGTCCCCGACACCTATCCGCTGAGCATCAACGCCCTGGTCGCCGGCTGCAATCAGAAGACGAGCCGTGACCCGGTGATCGAGACCACCGAGCGCGAGGTCCAGCAGGCGCTCGACGAGCTGCGCCAGCGCTCGCTGGTGATCGAGTCCAGCGGCGGCCGCGTGATGCGCTACTCGCACAACCTCAAGCGGGTGCTCGGCGTGCCGAGCGAGTCCGTGGCGCTGCTGGTCACGCTGATGCTGCGCGGTCCCCAGACACCGGGCGAATTGCGGATCAACTGCGACCGGTTGCAGCGCTTCTCCGACTTGTCCGCGATGACCGGCTTTTTGGAAGAACTGGCCAGCCGTTCGCAGGGCGCGATGGTGCAGCTCCTGCCTCGCCAGCCGGGCGCGCGCGAATCACGCTGGATGCACCTGCTGTCCGGCCCGCCCAGCGAAGCGCTGCTCAGTCAGTCGGCCAGTGTCGCCAACACCCGCTCGGGCGGCAGCGACG
>DAONCJ010000188.1:0-6910 GCA_035401985.1 Burkholderiaceae bacterium
CCGCCGTGTCGCCGTGCGGGTGAAAGCGGCCCAGCACATCGCCGACCACGCGCGCCGACTTGACCGGCTTGGCGGTCGGTCCCAGGCCCATCTCGTTCATCGCATGCAGGATGCGCCGCTGCACCGGCTTCTGGCCGTCGCAGACGTCGGGCAATGCGCGCCCCTTGACCACCGACACCGCGTAGTCGAGGTAGGCGCGCTCGGCGTAGTCGGCGAGCGTCAGCTGCTCGCCCGACTCGGCCGGGGGAAGGCTCGCAAACAGGTCGTCGGTCATCAGATATCCACCTCGGCCTCGTTGCCGCGCTCTTCGAGCCAGGCGCGCCGCGAGGCTGCCTCGCCCTTGCCCATCATCATCGTGAATCGTTCGATCGTGCCCAGTCGCCCCACATCACCGACGCTGACGGGCAGCAGACGCCGCGTGTCGGGATTCATCGTGGTCTCCCACAACTGCTCGGCGCTCATCTCGCCCAGGCCCTTGAAGCGCGAGATGCTCCAGACGCCATCGCGCACCCCTTCCTTGCGCAGCCGATCCTCGACATGGCGCAGTTCGGACTCGTCGAGGCAGTACAGCTTGCGCAAGGGGCGCTTGCCCTGCGCCGGCACATCGACCCGGAACAGCGGCGGTCGCGCGATGCAGATGTGACCGCGCTCGATCAGCTTGGGGAAGTGCTTGAAGAACAGCGTGAGCAGCAGCACCTGGATGTGCGCGCCATCGACGTCGGCATCAGACAGGATGCAGATCCGGCCGTAACGCAGGCGCGAGAGGTCCGGCTCGTCGTCGGGTCCGTGCGGATCGACGCCGATCGCCACCGCGATGTCGTGGATCTCGTTGTTGGCGAACAGCCGGTCGCGCTCGGTCTCCCAGGAGTTGAGCACCTTGCCGCGCAGCGGCAGGATCGCCTGATATTCCTTGTCTCGCCCCTGCTTGGCCGACCCGCCGGCCGAGTCGCCCTCGACCAGGAACACCTCGTTGCGGCTGAGGTCGGTGGACTCGCAATCGGTCAGCTTGCCGGGCAGCACCGCCACGCCGGAGCCCTTGCGCTTCTCGACCCGCTGCGCGGCACGGTTGCGGGCCTGCGCCTGGCGGATCACCAGTTCGGCCAGCTTGCGGCCGTGGTCGACGTGCTGGTTGAGCCACAGCTCGAGCTGCGGGCGCACCAGCGAGGACACCAGCCGAAGCGCGTCCCGCGAGTTCAGCCGCTCCTTGATCTGGCCCTGAAACTGCGGGTCGAGCACCTTGGCCGACAGCACGAAGCTGGCGCGCGCGAAGGCATCCTCGGGCAGCAGCTTCACGCCCTTGGGCTGCAGACCATGCAGTTCGATGAACGAACGCACCGCGCCGAACACGCCGTCACGCAATCCTGACTCGTGCGTGCCGCCGGCCGTGGTCGGAATCAGATTCACATAGGACTCGCGGACCAGCGGCCCTTCCTCGGTCCACGCCACGACCCAGTGAGCGCCCTCGCCTTCGGCAAAGGTGTCGTGCCCTGCGGGGTAGTTCTGCTCGCCCTCGAGCAGCGGAATCAGCGGTTCGGCGGACCCGCCCTGAGCCAGCGTTTCGCTCAGATACCCGCGCAGGCCCTCGTCATACTTCCAGGACAACTCCTTGCCGGTGCGGTCATCCGAGAACGTGACGCGCACACCCGGCAGCAGCACCGCCTTGGACTGCAGCAGGCGGATCAGGTCGGCCTGATGGATCTGTGGCGAGTCGAAATACTTCGGATCGGGATAGCAGCGCACGCGTGTGCCGCTGCGCCGCTCGCCGCGCGCCGGCGGTCGCGACTTCAGTGGCTGGGTGACCTCGCCGCCGGCGAACACGATCTCGTGGACCGCGCCATCGCGCCACACCGTCACCTCCAGGCGCGTGCTCAGGGCATTGGTGACCGACACGCCCACGCCGTGCAGGCCGCCCGAGAAGCTGTACGCGCCACCCGACTGCTTGTCGAACTTGCCACCGGCGTGCAGGCGGGTGAACACGATTTCGACCACCGGCACCTGCTCCTGGGGATGCAGACCCACCGGAATGCCACGGCCATCGTCGTCGACCGTGATCGAACCGTCGGTTTCGAGACGGACCGAGATCTCGCGACAGGCGCCGGCCAGCGCCTCGTCGGCCGCATTGTCGATGACCTCCTGCACCAGGTGCAGTGGACTGTCGGTGCGGGTGTACATGCCCGGGCGCTGCCGGACCGGCTCGAGTCCCTTGAGAACGCGGATCGAGGCTTCGCTGTATTCGCCTTTTTGCTTGCTCATATCCGCCGGTATTGTACGGGGGCGGCCGGGTGCGCCCGGGCAGACGGGCTCAGATGCCGACCTGGGCGCCCAGTTCGACGACCCGGTTGGGTGGCAGATTGAAGTAGCTGGCCACGCTGGCGCTGTTCTGCAGCATCCAGCCGAACAGCGAACGGCGCCAGCCGAATATCCCCCGCCGGGACACCGACACCACCGTCGGCTTGCTGGTGAAGAACGACGTCGACTGCACCTCGAGCACCAGCCCCTTGCGCGCGGCCAGCCGCAGCACAAGTTCGATGTCCGGGTCTTCGCGGAATCCGAAATGCGCGATGACGCGGGCGATGCCGTTGGCGCCGCGCTGGATCTCGACGCGCTCGTCGTCGAGCACTCGGGGCACATCGTCGAATTCGACTGTCAGAAACACGGTGGTCTCGTGCACCACGTGGTTGTGCTTGA
The DNA here is from genome assembly GCA_035401985.1 of Burkholderiaceae bacterium. GTDB lineage: Bacteria > Pseudomonadota > Gammaproteobacteria > Burkholderiales > Burkholderiaceae_E > Quisquiliibacterium. Next base: position 2,689 of record DAONCJ010000188.1, read on the forward strand.
GGTTGTGCAGGAACGCACCCGGACATCCGGTGCTTCCGGAGCTGAAGAACACGGCATGGCCGGGCACCCGCGGCACGCCGTCCAGCGACAGGGTCAGCCCGTCCTCGATGTCGTACGAACCCGCCTCTTTCTTGGCGCGAAGGATGTCGATGCCACGCCGCCAGGTCGTGAGCACGATGAACACGACCGCTGCCAGTGCCAGCGGGAACCAGCCTCCGTCCATGATCTTCGAAGCGTTGCTCACGAAGAAATACAGCTCGATCATCGCCAGCGCCAGGAAGACCGGCCACAGCGCGCGCCGCGCCCCGGTGACGAAGGGGAGCGCCACCAGCAGGATGACGCTGGACAGGAACAGGTCGCCCGCCACGGCAATGCCATAGGCGGCGGCCAGGCGATCGGAATTCTGGAAGCCGAGCACCAGGAGGATAACCAGCACCAGCAGGCCCCAGTTGACCAGCGGAATGTAGACCTGCCCCCGCGAGGTGTCCGATGTGTGCCGAACCCGCAGTCGCGGCAGGAAGTTGAGCCGGGAGGCCTGCTGGGTCGCCGAGAACGCGCCCGAAATCACCGCTTGAGAGGCGATCACTGTCGCGGCCATGGCCAGCCCGATCAGCGGCACCAGCATCCATTCGGGCGCCAGCAGATAGAACGGATTGCGTGCCGCCTCGGGATTGCGCAGCAGCAGCGCCCCCTGCCCCAGGTAGTTGATCATCAGCGCCGGAAACACCATGCCGAACCATGCCAGCCGGACCGGCTTCGGTCCGAAATGGCCCATGTCCGCATACAGCGCTTCGGCACCGGTGAGGCACAGGAACACCGCTGCGCTGGCCAGGAAGGCCCAGCCGGGATGTTCGATCAGAAAGCGCAGCGCATGCACCGGGCTGAGTGCCATCAGGATCTGCGGTGTCTGAACGATGCTGACCACGCCCAGCGCCGCCAGCGACGCAAACCAGGCAATCATGATCGGCCCGAAAAAAGCGCCGACCACCGCCGTGCCGCGGCTCTGGATCGTGAACAGGCCCACCAGCACGGCAAGCGCCAGCGGCACGACGAAGTGATCGGCCCCCGGGACGGCCACCGCGATGCCCTCCACCGCCGACAGCACCGAAATTGCGGGTGTGATGACCGCATCGCCGTAGAACAGCGACGCCGAAAACGCCCCCATCACCGTGACCAGCCACAGCAGCGCGGGCTTTTGCCGGACTGTATGTGCCGCCCAGGACAGCAGAGCCAGCACCCCCCCCTCGCCCTGATTGTCGAAGCGCAGCATCAGCACCACGTACTTGAGCGACACGATGATGGTGACCGCCCAGAACATCATCGACAGCACGGCGAACACGTTGTCGGCCGTGAGCGGAATGCCGTGCTTGCCGCTGAAGGCCTCACGGAACGCGTACAGCGGGCTGGTGCCGATGTCGCCATAGACCACCCCGAGCGCCGCGAGGGTGATCGGGCCGAGGCCCTTTTTTCCGGAGGTGGCGGTCATGGCGGCGCAGTGTATCAGTGCAGTGCAGCAAAATGAACCGCTGCGGCGCCCCTGCCTCGGGCAGGGCCCCTTTTCCATGCCCCGGCCCGCGCCCGGATGTCAGTCTTGTGCGGCCAGAACCGCGGCGGAGCCCTTGACGACGTAGACGCTGCAGGATGCCTGCTCGACCACCGCCGTGGTCACCGAGCGGCCGAGTCCGAGCACCGGTTCGGAATAGTGCGCAGCCCCGATGACGATCAGCGATGCATGATTGGCCTGCGCATACTCGATCAGCGCCCGCGCCTTGTCGGACGCCTCGAGCACGTGCACCGACAAGCGCTCGGGCGGCAGGTTCATCGGCTCGGCCCAGTGCCGCAGCCGCACCAGGTGTTCGAGGTGAATGCCGGACGCCGTCTTGTCGAGGCTCTCGCCGTCGAAGGCTGCGGTCGGCTTGATGACGGTCAGTGCTGTCAGGCGGGCGCCTGCCGCATGCTCGATGACGCGCCGCACGGCCGCCTGCAGCGCAAGCTGGAGATCGTCGTCGAGGTGGGCGACATCGACCGCCGCGATCACGATCGGCGCCTGCTCGAGCTGGCGGGCGGGCGCCCCCGCCATCACCTCGCCTTCACGGCCGGCGGCTCGCAGCCAGCGCTTCAGGTGTGTGAAGACGCCGGCACGTCCCTGACGGTCGGCCCGATCGGTCAGCACGACCTGCTCGGGATGGCGAAGGTCGTAGGCAAGCTGCGCTGCGCTGGGGTAGCGGCGCGCGGCCACCGGTTCGATCGCCCGCAGGATGATCTCCTGCAGCCACGCCGGGAGGTCCGGTCGGATTGCGCGTGGCGGCCGGGGCTCGAGCCAGAGCCGGTCGCGCAGGCCCGAGACCGACTGCGGTGATCCGAACGGCAGTTCGGCGGTCGCCAGTTCGTACAGGGTGACGCCCAGCGCGAAGATGTCGCTGCGCGGATCGTTGCGTACACCCAGCACCTGCTCGGGCGAGATATACGGTGCCGAGCCCACGGCGCGGCGCATCTCCTCGGCGAGCAGATCGGGCAGGCGGGCGTGATGCGACAGGCCGAAGTCGATCAGCACGGCGCGCCCGTCGGGCCGGATCAGGATGTTGTCCGGCTTGATGTCCAGGTGGATCGCATCCTGCTGATGCAGGCTGTCCAGCGCGTCGCCGATCGCCGCGCCGATCGCGACCAGCTGCTCGACGGGAAGCGGGGCATGTCGCACGAGTCCCTCGAGCAGCTGACCCTCGATCCATTCGGTGACCAGATAAGGGGTCTGCGACAGATCGCCCGCCGCCACGAAGCGCGGCACATGCGCACTGCGGATTCGTTCGAGCAGCATCGCTTCCATCTCGAAGCCGACGATGCCTTCGACCGGCTGGCCCTGGCCGATCCGCGGCACTTTCATCATCATCGGAAAGTCGGCCTGCGGCCCGGTGACGCGGTAGATGAAGCCCATGCCGCCGTCATGAACGCATTCGCCGATGGTGAATCCGTCGAGCGTGCTGCCCGGACTCAGACGAGTATCCAAGATCAGTTCCTTTGGTTGTCAGTGGCCTTCGAGGCGCAGGGCAAAGCGCTCGGGCAGGCCGGCCGCCCGGATCTTCGCAGCGGCTGACGCGTGGTCGTAGGGCACGCGAAAGAAAGTGAGGGACGCGGCTGTGGTGTCGAGCACAGCGTACGCAGCCGCGGTGTTGCCATCGCGCGGCTGACCGACCGAGCCGGCCACCGCGAGCCAGCGTCTGTGGCGCCCGACGGGCACCGGCGTGCCCGAGGACGGGGTGAAGGCCATCAGCCGCCGCCCGGCGCCCTGGTAGTAAAGCATCTGGTCATGAACGTGACCGACCACGCACCACACCGCATCGGCCGCTTCGATGCTCCGAGCCGCCGCGGCATCGTCGCTGACATAGCGCCACTCGTGGGGAGCGTCCGCACTGGCATGCACGAAGCATGCGTCGTGCTCGCGCACCATCAGCGGGAGCGCCGCGATGAACGCAAGGTGTTCAGAACTCAGGCGCACCCGTGTCCAGTCGATGACCGCGAGCGCCTCGGGCGTGAGTGACGCATCGGGACGCGACAGCGCCTCGTCGTGATTGCCCTTCAGCGCGATCGCCCCCCCGGCAACCAGATCGCCGACGCGCTCGATGACCGAAACCGGGTCGGCGCCATACCCGATCAGGTCGCCCAGAATGGCAAAGCGCCCGATGGACTGCTGCTTCGCATGGCGAAGACAGGCATCGAGCGCCTCGAGATTGGCGTGAAGGTCCGACAGCAGTGCGATTCTCACGCGAGTCTTCCGCATCGGTTCACGAACGATCGGGGCCCGGCTTTCGCCAGGCCCCGGTGCAGGCAGCCGCCCTACTTCTTGGCCGCCTCGGTGCTGGTGGCCTCGGCGCCGTGCTTCTCGCCGGACATGTCGATGTCACCGCCCTTCATCAGCATGAAGATGGCCAACGCGGCAAACGCTGCGAATCCGATGATGATCTTCCACATGACCGGGTCTTCAGTCGTTCTTGAAAATGTCGACGTCCTTCGTCTCGCGCACGAAGATCATGCCGATCACGAAGGTCACCGCGGCGATCACGATCGGATACCACAGACCGTTGTACATGTTGCCGGTCTGGGCCACGATCGCGAACGAGGTCGTCGGCAGCAGACCGCCGAACCAGCCGTTGCCGATGTGGTAAGGCAGGCTCATCGAGGTGTAGCGGATGCGGGTGGGGAACAGCTCCACCAGCATGGCGGCGAT
>DAONCJ010000189.1:0-6896 GCA_035401985.1 Burkholderiaceae bacterium
TGACGTCGCCGTTGCAGGCCACGGCCTGACCGCCCTGCTCCTGAATCAATGCGATCGTTTCGCGCGCCGGCGCTTCGTCCAGATCGTTGACGACCACTCTGGCGCCGTCGCGCGCCAGACGAAGCGCGATCGCCTGGCCGATGCCGCGGCCTGAACCCGTGACGATCGCCACGCGCTGATCGAGTTGTCCCATAGCCCTGCTCCCTGAAGTGTGCCGCTTGGTTGAGATCAGCCGCTATTATCGATGACCGGGCAGACCCCATTGGTGGACCGGCGCTCATCCGACGCCGTGATCCAGCAGCCGCTCACTCCTGAAAGACACACGATGCGTGAAGTCGAATGCTTCTTCGATTGCAGCAGTCCGTGGACCTACCTCGGTTTCCACAACCTGCAGCCGCTGGCCGACGAACTGGGCGCGACCGTGCGCTGGCGGCCGATCCTCGTGGGCGGGGTGTTCAATGCGGTCAACCCGAGCGTGTACGCCTCGCGCGAGAACCCGGTGCCGGCCAAGCTGGCCTATTCGAAGAAGAGCATGCAGGACTGGGCCGCCCTGGCGGGCCTGCGGATCGTCTTTCCGCCGGCGGTCTTTCCGGTCAACAGCGTGAAGGCCATGCGCGGGTGCATCGCGCTGGCCGATGACACGCCGCAAATGCTGCGTTTCGCACGGGCCGTGTTCGAGGCTTACTGGACTGACCAGCGCGACATATCGCAAGACGCCGAACTGGCCGCCGTGTGCGAACGGGTTGGCATCGATCGGGCGTGGCTGTTCGAGGCGATCGCGCAGCCGGCCGTCAAGGCGCAGCTCAAGGCCAACACCGACGAGCTGATCGCCCGCGGCGGCTTCGGCTCGCCGACGATGTTCGTCAACCGAGCCGACATGTATTTCGGCAACGATGCGCTGCCGCTGGTGCGTCAGGCGCTGCTCAGAGGCTGAGCAGGCCGGGGGACCGAACGACGGGCCGCCGCGGCCTGCTGCCTGCCCTTGTGAACAGAGCACGCCGCGCCGGCATCACGCCAGCGCGGCGCCTCGCGCTCAGCGCGGACCGGCGCCCGGACCAGCGCCGGGACCTGCGCCCAAGCCGCGCGCCCCGCGACGCTGCTCGAAGCGGGCACGCATGTCGTCGGCCTGCTTGCGCTGTTCCGGGGTCAGCAGGCGGTAGATCTCCTGGCCTGTACGGGCGCGAGTCAACGCCATGTCGGCGGTCGCCGCGGCAATGCTGTCGGCCAGCGTCTTGGCGCGTGCATCGTCGTATTGCGAGGACATCGACAGGTTGCGCAGCTCGACGCGCGCCTTGCGGATGGCCTTGGCGCGTTCGCGGGCCGCCGGCGCCTGGTTGTGCATCAGGCCGAAGACCTGATCGCGCTGTGCCTCGCTGAGGTTCAGCCCGCGCAGCATGCGCATGCCGCCATCCATGCCGGCGCCGCCTTCGCGACCCCACATGCCGTCACCCATGCCGCCGCGCATGCCACCGTGCATCCCGTGGCCATGGCCGTGTCCTGCCCCGTGCGCGTGCCCTTCGCCCCGTCCTTCGCCCCGTCCTTCGCCCTGTCCTGCGTGGGCGTGGTGGCCCGCGCCATGGCCCTCATGAATCTGCCCGCCGCGGCGCATGCCCTGCGATCCCGGCATTCCCTGCATGCCGGGGCCGCCCTGCATCATGCCGGGTCCGCCCTGCATGCAAGCTGCGCCCTGCGTGCAGGGTCCCACCTGGGCCGGGCCGCCTTGGCCAGGCCCGGCGGAACCGGCCGCTCCACCGGGGCCGGCCTGCGCCAGCGCCATCAGCGGCGCGCTCAGCGCCAGGGACACCGCAAAGGCGGCTTTCGTCAGGAAATGTCGGTTCTGTGTCATAGGGTGCTCCGTGGTCTGGTCGTTGGGGTTCAGCGGTGAATCCGATGACACCCGCTGATGACAGCTACTTTGGGGCGTGCGCAGGTAATCCACGGTCAGCACGGTGTAACCGGCGGTAACCCGCGTAAGCCGCTGCGTGAGCCGATACCACCGGCGTCGCGATGTAAAGTCGGGTAATGGCGCTGGCCGGGCGCCGCCCGGCGCTCACACAATGCGTCGAGTGTGTTTCATCCCTTTGTTCACCCCTTCACGCCACGCTGGCTGCAGCCCTCGAGATGCCCAAGGTTCTGCTGATTGACGACGACCGCGAACTCGCCTCGCTGCTCACTGAATACCTTCAGCAGGACGGCTTCGAGACCCAGGCGGTGCACGACGGCGAAACCGGCGTGACGCAGGCGCTGACCGGCGCACACGACATCGTCGTGCTCGATGTGATGATGCCCCGCCTGGACGGCATCGAGGTGCTTCGGCGGATCCGCGCCACGAGCCGGGTGCCGGTGCTGATGCTGACCGCCCGCGGCGACGACATCGACCGCATCGTCGGGCTGGAACTCGGCGCGGACGATTACGTGCCCAAGCCCTGCACGCCGCGTGAACTGGCCGCCCGTCTGCGGGCGATCCTGCGTCGCGTGGAAGAGAGCAGCAAGGCCTCAGTCACCGGCGCACCGGTTGTCGCAGGCCCCCTGACGCTTTGGCCGGCCCGGCGCGCCGCCCAATGGCGCGGTCAGCCGCTCGAACTGACCGGCACGGAATTCAATCTGCTGCTGGTGCTGGCCCGGCAGGCGGGCCAGGTGGTCGGGCGAAGCGAGTTGTCCGAGCAGGGCCTCGGACGTCCGCTGGCGCGCTTCGACCGCAGCATCGACGTCCATGTCAGCAGTCTGCGTCAGAAGCTCGGGCCGGGCCCCGACGGCGAGCCGTGGATCGTCACGGCACGCGGCATGGGCTATCAGTTCGTTCAGGCCTGAGCCGGTCGCGCTGACGATGGGCCGCCTCTACTGGAAGTTCTTCTTTGCGTTCGTGCTGGTCATCGGCGTGGTCGCGGTGGTCGTGGGCACGACCGTCTGGTACCACCAGCGCAACCGTGAGGCGGTGGCTGCCGATGTGGCGATCGGCCCGCGGCCGGCCATCCTGGTCAACGCCGCCGCCACCACCCTGCGTCACGGCGGGCTGGCGGCGCTGCGCGATGCGCTTAGTGAATGGGAGCGGTATGGCAGCGGCCGGGCGCCCGTGCTGGCGGTCGGCGACGATGGTCGCGACCTGCTCGGACGCCCGGTGCCCGAGGCCGCGCTGGCCCGTGCCCGCGCCCTGAGCACCTCCGAGGGCCGGGTCCAGCAGCGTCCGGCCATCGTGCGGACGATCACCACACCCGACGGCGCGCGTTGGCTGCTGTTCATCGCCGCACCCCCGGATGCGGCTGCGCCTCCCCCCGCCCGGCCGCGCGGACCGCCCTGGACGATGCTGGTGGCGGCATTGATGGCCAGCGTGGTGGCCAGTGCCGTGCTGGCCTGGTACATGGCCAAGCCGCTCAAGCTGCTGCGCGCCGGATTCGCCGCTGTGGCCCAGGGCGATCTGGACACACGCCTGCAGGCGAGCATGGGCGCCCGGCGCGACGAAGTCGCCGACCTCGGCCGCGATTTCGATCACATGGTCAGCCGGCTGCAGGCTGTGCTCGGCGCGCAGCGTCAGCTGCTGCACGATGTCTCGCATGAGCTTCGTTCGCCGCTGGCCCGTCTGCAGGCCGCCATCGGTCTCGCGCGCCAGTCGCCCCAGCGCCAGGCCGTGTCGCTGGACCGCATCGAGCGCGAGGCGGCCCGGCTCGATGAACTGGTCGGCGAGGTGCTCGCCCTGTCGCGACTGCAGACCGACCGGCCCGGTGAACCGCTGGAGCGCGCCGATCTCAATGAGCTGGTCCGGGCGATCGCCGACGATGCGCGCTTCGAGGCGCAGGCTGCGGGGCGCGACGTGGCGCTGGACACCGGTGCGCCATTGCTGATGCCGGTCCGACGCGAGCTGCTGCAGCGCGCGGTCGAAAACGTGGTGCGCAATGCGGTCAAGTTCACCGCGCCCGGAACCTGCGTCCATGTGCGGGTCAGCCGCGAGGACGCACAGGCGGTGATCGAGGTCGACGACCGTGGCCCCGGCGTGGCCAGCGACGAACTGGATGCCATCTTCACGCCGTTCCACCGCGGCCGTCAGACCGAGGGCGTGCCGGGCTTCGGGCTCGGCCTGGCCATCGCGCAGCGCGCGGTGCAGGCGCACCGTGGAACGATCGTCGCCCGGAATCAGGAAGCAGGCGGCCTGCGGATGCGGATCACTCTGCCGCTGGGCTGAACAAGCAAGAACTGGCGGCGGACGCGTCAGCGTGCGGGCCGCCCCGCCTCGCGCCGCGCGATCCACACCGTGGCGCCAAAGATCACGCAGCCGCCGGCGATTGTCGAGGCACTGGGCCGATCGCTGAACACCAGGTAGCCGAGCAGCGACGCCCACACCAGGTCGAGGAAGCGAACGCTCTGCGTGGCCGAGATGTCCGCCAGACGATAGGCGTTGGTCAGGCACCAGTGGCCGGTGCTGCCCAAGAGACCGCAAAGCAGAAACACCGCCCATTGCGTGGCCGTGGGCCACTGCCACTGGTGCAGCGCGAAGGGCAGCGTGAACAGTGACACGGTGATCGACTGCCAGACGACGATGACCTCGGAGGAGTCCCGCCGGGTCAGCGCCTTGGTGATCAGAAACGATGCGGCGAACAGCGGCGACGAGATCAGCATCGCCAGGCTCCAGATGCCCCCTTCGGCCCCCAGCTTCGGATACACGACGATCATCACGCCGGCGAAGCCGACCGCTGCCGCGATCCAGCGCGCCGCCACGACCGGCTCGCGCAGCACGAGCGCCGCACCGATCATGATGAAGATCGGCGTGGTGAATCCGATGGCGGTGGTGTCGGCGATGGGCAGGTGCGGCAGTGCCGCGAACCAGAGCAGCAGACCGGCCGTGTGCACCACCCCGCGCCACATCTGACCGCTCAGACCGTTGGGCCGGAACCGTGCCGGCCCGGATCGCATCACCAGCGGCAGCATCACCGCAAGCCCCATCAGATAGCGCAGGAACTGGGTCTGGAAGGGATCGAAGGTGAAGGTCAGCACCCGCATCTGGGCGTTGAGCGTGGAAAAGATCACCCCCGACGCAATGGCCCACAGCATGGCCCGGGCGCCCGGCCCGAGGGAACGAAAGTACGAAATCATCATCGGGCGCAGCATACGGCAGCGCCGCATGGCTCTGCGGCTGCAGTGCCAAGGCCGGGACAGATACGGGGCTTGCGCTGCGGCGCTGCGGTCAAGGCAACCGGCTATGACGCGATCGCGCTGACTTCCGTATCAACTTCCACCCGATCGCGCCCCGCCGCCTTGGCCCGGTAGAGCAGTGCGTCGGCGCGCGCCAGTGTGGCGGCCAGGGTGTCGCCGAGTTCGCAGGCCACGCCGCTGCTGATGGTGACCGCCACAGTGGTGTCGCACCAGGCAATGACTTCGGCGGCGATCGTGGCCCGCACGGATTCGAACACACGGGCGGCGTCGGCCGGCCCCATGTTGACCGCCAGCACGCAGAACTCCTCGCCGCCCATGCGGGCCACGATGTCGGTCTGGCGGAACCGGTCGCGCAGGATCCGCGCCACACGGCGCAGCACCGCGTCGCCGGCATCGTGCCCATGGGTGTCGTTGACGCGCTTGAAGTGATCGATGTCCAGCATCGCAATCGACAGCTGGATCTGGCCGCGGCGTGCGCTGGCGAACAGCACCTCGCCGGTGTCGAACAAGAAGCGTCGATTGTGCAGGCCGGTCAGGTAATCGCGCACCGACGCCTCGTGCAGCGCCTGCACATGCTCGAGCATCTCGATGTTCTGCGTGACCCGGCAGAAGAATTCCTCTTCAAGAAAAGGCTGGCTGATGAAATCGTTGCCGCCACTCTTCAGGAAGCGCGCGGACAGCAGCCGGTCCGATCTGGCCGACACGCCGATCACGGCCAGCTGCTCGCGCGAGCGCTTCTTGCGGATCTCTCGCACCAGTCCGAATCCATCGAGCACCGGCATCTCGAAGTCGGTGACGATCAGGCGCACTGCCGGCTCTTCGGCCAGCAGTTCGAGCGCATGAGCGCCGTTCTCCGCACGCAGCACGGTGTACCGGTGAGATTCGAGCAGGGCCGCTGTCCGGGCACGCTGCATCGGCGAGTCGTCGACCACCATCACCGTGGTGCCGCGATTGCGGCGCAGGCGGTCGACCAGCGCGAGGGTGATGTCGATGCTCGCGGGGCTGTCCTTGGGAACGTAGTCGACCACGCCTGGCTTGCCGAGCTGCGCTTCGCGGACATGAGGGGCGAAGCTGGCCGACAGCACCACCGCCGGAATGCCGGCACGGATCACCAGATTGACGGCCTCGCCCCGGGGCGCGTCCGGAAGCACGAGATCCACCAGCGCCAGGAAAAACCGCGATGGATATTGCTCGACCAGTTCACGGGCCTGCGCCAGCGAGGTGGCGGGCACCACTTCGATGCCAAGCTGCGCCTCGAGCCGCGCAACGAGCAGACGAACCAGCAGCTTCGAATCCTCGATCAGCAGCAGCGCGTCGCGCGGCGGGCTGTCCGTCGGGCCTGCGGGTCTCAGCGATCCTCGTCCACTGGCGGTGGCCTCTGTCGGACTGGTATGGGGGGCGTGTGCCACGAAGGTCTGGAAAAGTCGCTGTAGGCGCCCGATGAACGCCCTCTACAGGACTACGGCCGCACGCGCCCGGACTTGAGGGCCCCCGGGGACTCCCCCGGGTCAAAGACGAAAAAAAGCCCGCTTTTGGCGGGCTTTGATTTTCAAACGCGATACTTAATCCAGAAGATGATCAATCAGGCAGCTGGAACCTGTTTGGCATCCTGTGGTGGCGTCCCGTAGGGGATTCGAACCCCTGTACCGACCGTGAAAGGGTCGTGTCCTAGGCCTCTAGACGAACGGGACAATGCTGCTTTTTTCTTTGCTACTTACTGTTCTTTGGTGGAGGTAAGCGGGATCGAACCG
>DAONCJ010000190.1:0-4322 GCA_035401985.1 Burkholderiaceae bacterium
CTGCTGCGGGGTGGCAGCTCAGCACAAGGCCAGCGGGCCGCGCAGTCGCATACCGGTGCGCTCGCCAGCGACGAGCGGCTGTGGGCTGCCCTGACCATTCAGACGGGAGTTGCGCTGGTTGATACGCTCGACGCATTCATTGACGTTGCGCTGACCCTGCAGCTGATCGCCCCCGACCATGCCCGCCCGACGCGCTGCATCGCGCTGTTCGGCAACGGCGGCGGCACCAGTGTGCTGGCCTGCGATGCGTTCGCGCGCCACGCACTGCTTGTTCCTCCGTTCGATCCGCCGCTTGTCGAGCAGCTCGAGGCGCTCGCTCTGCCACCGGGCGCCAGCGTGCTCAATCCGGTCGACGCGCCGGTGGGCGTGCTGAGCAAGGACGAGGGCGCGGTGGTCGGTTCGATTCTGGACATCGTGCAGCGTGCCGGCGACATCGATGCCATCGTCGTGCACCTGAACCTGCCGGTCATCGTGGGGTATTACGATGAAACGCTGCTGCGCAACCTGATCACCGCCATGCTGCGCTCGCGCGACTCGGCGGCCCGCAAGCTGCGCTTCGTGCTGGTGCTGCGCTCCGACGGATCGGCCGCCGTGGACGAGATCCGGCGGACCTACCGTGACGAGGCCATGGCGATCGGCATCGCGGTGTACGACGAGATCCCTCAGGCGGCGCAGGCGCTGGCGGCGCTGGCCTGGATCGAGCGCTTCGGTGGTCCCGCTCAGGGTGCATCGGTTTGACCCGGATAAGCGATCGCGGCCAGCCCGGCGCGAACCGCCTCCATGCCTTCACGGCCGACCAGGGCATCGTATTCGCGTTCGATCTGCGTGATCGCCTTGTGCACTTCGAGCAGGAACTCCACGCCCTTGTCCGTGAACAGAACAAGGAACGCACGGCCATCGGCGGTGTCCGTCGCCCGGGTCAGCAGGCCCTCGTTCTCGAGGTCCTTGACGGCTTTGGCCACGGCCTGCTTGCTGACACCGAGCCGGCGCGCCAGTTCGGTACTGCGCGTGCCTTGCAGATCGATGAAAGGCAGCAATCCACTGGCCGAGTGGACGAGGCTGGCGCCGCCTTTGTCTAGCAGCTTCATGGAAAGCCTGGACAGGAAATCGCGGCGCGCCAGCAGCAGCAGGCGACCGATCCCATGCTGGCGCTCGCGCTGCAGGGCCGTCAATCGTCGTTTCGTCAACATGGGCTGAAGTTTAGTACACCTGATTGACCAAAAAAAATGAAACCGATACACGGGTGCGCGGCGATGGTGGCCTCTCCTTCAGGCACTCTTGAGGCATGAACGCTCGAAGCCTCAATGCCGACATCCCGGACCGCTGGCTGCGCCTGCTGACGGCGGCCGGCACCGTGGCGATCGCCGCCTGGTTCGCGCTGCGTCCGTGGCTGCCACATGCCTGGCGGGAACCGGGCAGTCCGCAGCTCTATCTGACGGGCGTGGCCGGCGCGCTGCTGCTGCTGATGCCGGTGGCCTTCGTGCTTGCCAAGCGCGGCGGGCGCAGCGTCGCCCCGAGGGCCTGGTTCAATGCCCATGTGGTGTGCTCGGTGCTGGGCGCGGTGCTGATCGCCATTCATTCGGGCGGGTTCCTGCGGCGTCCTCCGGCACTGCTGCTGCTGGCCATCGTCACTCTGGCGGTGCTTGGCGTGTGGGCTCGGGTGCGTGGCGCGCGACGAATGGCCGCGACGTTCTCATCCCGGGTGCCGTCGTTCGTGCCCCCCGACCCGACCACCCGAGCGCAGCTCGCGAGTCTGATCCTGCAAAAGCGCGCGCTGCTCGAGCGGCTCGATCCGGCCGCCAGCGAGGGCACGTTCTCCGTGACGATGGCCCACTGGGTCCGCCAGCCTCGGCTGGCTCGCGCCTACGGAAAGCTCGCGCGTGCCGAGGCGCGGCTGCTCGGCACCCGGCAGGCACTCGGGGCGGCTCAGGCCTGGTGGCGGCCGGCGCACATGGCGATCGCCTGGCTCTTCGTGCTGGGCGTGCTGATCCACATCCTGACTGTCACGTTCTTTGCCGGATACGTCGCCGATGGCGGCGAGATCACGTGGTGGCATCTTGCGGCATGGTGATCCGATGAAGACGACTGGATGAAGGCGACTCGATGAGACTGGCGCTGATGATCGACCTCGAGCGCTGCACCGGCTGCAAGAGCTGCGAGGTGGCCTGCAAGCAGGAACACCGGCTCGGTCCGGGCGAGTTCCGCAACAAGGTCGTGTGGTCCGGCGGACAAGAGGAGCCCTCGCTCGCGTTTCTCACGCTGGCCTGCCAGCACTGTGATCGGCCGGCCTGCGTGCGCGCCTGTCCGGTCAATCCCAAAGCCATCGTGAAGGACCCGGTGAGCGGCGTGGTGAGCGTGGTGGAAGACCGCTGCACCGGCTGCGGCGAATGCGTCGCAGCGTGCCCGTACAGTGCGATGGGCTACGACGCCCAGGGCCACCATGCCGTGAAGTGCGACCTGTGCGCCGACCGGCGCGGCCAGGGGCAGACCACGGCCTGCGCGAGCGTGTGTCCCACGCGGGCAATCAGCTTTGGTGCACGCGACGACCTGCTGACACGCGCCCAGGACGAGGGCAGGGAGGTTCGCGACAACGACCACTTTCTGCTGGGCCCGGCCACCGTGTTTCTCGAGCGGATGGTCAGGCGAACTCCCGAAACGCGGCGGCCGGCTTTTGCCGATGCACCGGTGGCCCAGGCCGTTGTTTCGACCGCGAAGGTGCAGTTCCCGTACCGCGAGCAGCGCCAGGATGTGGTCCCGGACCGGGTTGTTCCGGGCGGCTGCAACATCTGCTTCAATGCCTGCAGCACCAAGTACCATTTTCACGGCAAGGATCTGGTGCGCATCACCGGCAACGACGAGGACCCGCTGTTCCAGGGGCGCGTCTGCCCGAAATCGCAGCTGATGCTGCAGCTCTACCACAGCGAGCACCGGCTGCAGTACCCGCAAAAGCGCGTCGGAGAGCGCGGCGAGGGGCGCTTCGAACGCATCAGCTGGGAACAGGCGCTCGATGAGATCGCCAGCAAGCTCGAAGGTGTGCGCGACACCCATGGCGCCGACGCGCTGGCGCTCTTCATCGGAACGCGCACCGGCATTCTCGAATACGCCGGCTACACGCGCCTGTTCGCGCAGATGTGGGGAACCCCCAATCACGAGGGGACCGATCCGTTCTGCGCCAGTGCCAAGAGCGTTGCGTTCCAGCTCACGCAAGGCGCGGTCGGCAGCGGCAACAGCTACACCGCCGAGGACATCGGCTCGGCGCAGATGTACGTGTACTTCGGCGACAACCAGGCAGAGACACGTCCGGTCTATTTCGGCATGGTCAACGACTGGCGCTTGCGCAATGGCGCGAAGATGGTCGTGGTCGATCCGCGCCTGACGGTGACCGCAAGCAAGGCCGACCGCTGGCTGGCCATCCGCCCGGGCACCGACATGGCGATGGCGCTTGCAATGTGCCACCACATTCTGGACAAGGGCCTGCACGACGAGCGATTTTGCGCCGACTGGGTGGTCGGCTTCGAGGAGTGGCGCGAATTCATCGCCGTGTGCGGATACACGCCGCAATGGGCCGAACCGATCACCGGCATTGCAGCTTCCGAGATCGAGCGGCTCGCCGCCGAGGTGGCTGCCGCCGACGGCTGTGTGATCTTCGGCAGCCGCGGCATCAACCAGCACACCAACGGCACCCAGACCAATCGCGTCCTGATGTTTCTCGCGGCCATCACCGGAAACTGGGGGCGGCGGGGTGGGGCCTATTTCAACATGACCACGTTCGTGCCGATCGCACCTGACGCGCCCGCGGATCGCCGCCCCGCTGTGCGCCGGCCGCGCGTGCGGCGCAGCCCGGCCGGCTGGACCGAGGCGATGACGCAGGGCAAGCCCTATCCGATACGCGCCCTGATCGCCTGCAACAATCCGATGGCGCAGTGGCCCGGGCAGGACGCGGCGCGGGCGGCCATGAAGGCCCTCGATCTGATCGTGCACATCGAGCTCTTCGCCAACGAGACGTCGGCCTATGCCGACTACCTGCTGCCCGCTGCCACCGGCATCGAAAAGGGCGAAATCGGCCGGGCCAACGACGACCGGAGGGTGGTGTGGATCGACAAGCTGATCGAACCGCCCGGAGAGGCGAAGGGCGACGGCTGGATCTGGATCGAGCTGGCGCGCCGGCTGGGCTTCGGCGACGTGCTGAAGGAGTCGTACAAGGACACCAGCGTTTTCTGGGACGAAGTCTGCATCGACAACCCGCTGATGCGCGGCGTCACGCAGGAGCGCCTGCACTCGGTGCCCTGGCGCTGGGTTCGGGCGCCTGCGGCGGATGCCTC
>DAONCJ010000190.1:4422-6890 GCA_035401985.1 Burkholderiaceae bacterium
AGCGCCTGCACTCGGTGCCCTGGCGCTGGGTTCGGGCGCCTGCGGCGGATGCCTCGTCGCCCGAGATCGACACGCTGTACCTGGAGGGCACGACCGCACCGGGTGCGGCTCCGGGCAAGCGATTCCCCACCGCCAGCGGCCGGCTCGAGTTCTTCACCGACGCCCTCGAAAATAAATTCCAGGCAATCGGCCTGTCCGCGCTGCCCGAGTTCTACAGCGAGCGCGAGCAGCTGGTCGACATGCCCCATCTCGAGCTGCTCGACACCGATGCCGACGAGGGCGTGATCTCGCCATTCACCTCGCCGTCCACCTGGGGAGCACGCGCTCGGCTGGTGGCACCCACTTCCGATGGGCCTGGCGCGCGCCTCCGGGCTCAGGGGTTCGACACCGAACTGGTCACCGGCCGCCCGCCGGCGGCGCATTCCACAGCATGACGCACTACCTGTGGCAGGCGCAGGAGATGTGGCCCGACCTCTATTGCCAGCTGCATCCCGAGAAAGCCGCACGCCTGGGCATCGGCGATGGCGATCGACTGCAAGTCGAGACAGCGCACGGTGCGATCGAGGCGGTCGCCTGGGTCAGCGCAGGCATTCGGCCGGACACCGTGTTCGTGCCGATCGGCTGGGGCGAGCGGCAGCCTTACCATCCCTGGCGCTCGGTCAACTTCCTGACTGACAAGACACAGCGCGATCCCGTGTCTGACCAGACGAATCTGAAGCTGCTGCTTTGCCGTGTCACGCGAGTGGCCGACAGGCGATGACCGCGCCCCTCAGAGCTGGCTTTCGATCAGCGAGGCGAACCATTCGTGAAATCGCTCGCTCGCCGGCCTGGCCTTCCATTGCGCGAAGCTGATCGGCCGCGACAAGGCGAGATCTTTCTCGAACGTGGCGGTCTGGGCCTCCGCAAATCCGCGGTCGATGATGTTCAAGGTCGCTTCATCGTTCAGACGGAACGACCGGTTGTCGAAATTGGTCGAGCCGACCGAGGTGAGCAGGCCATCGACGATCATCAGCTTGCAGTGGTACATCGTCGGACCGTATTCGGCGATGGTGGCCCCGGCGCTGAGCAGCGGCCCCCAGCCGGCACGCGATGCGCCGCGCACGGCGTCACTGTCGATGTGTTCGCCGGGCAGAACGATCCGCAATCGGACCCCGCGCTTGAGCGCCGCAACCAGCGCGTGCATCGTCAGTTCATCCGGAACGAAGTACGCGGCCGACAGGTCGATCGACCGTGTCGCCGCCGTCACGGCGAGCAGATACATCAGCTGCATGCTCTCGCTGCCCCCCGACGGAGAACTGCTGAACATCTGGGCCGCCTGCGGGCCGGCATGCGTCAGCGCGGGAAAGTAATCCGGGCCGTGGAGCACGTCGCCCGTGACCTTGATCCAGTTGTCGATGAAGACGGACTGCATCTGCGCCACCACGGGGCCTTCAACATGAAAATGGGTGTCCCGCCAGTGCGACGGATCCTGCGCGTTGCCGGTCCACTCGGGGGCGATGCCGACGCCACCCGTGAAGCCGACCTTGCCGTCGACGATCAGCAGCTTGCGATGCGTCCGGTTGTTCATCCGTCCCAGGTTCGACCAATGGGGCGGATGAAAGCGTTGGACCTTGACGCCGGCTTTGGACATCGCGTCGATCAGGCTGTCGTCCATCTTGGCACTGCCGACCCAGTCGAGCAGGACATGGACTTTCACGCCTTGGCGAGCGCGCTCGGACAAGGCCCGAGCGAACTGCTGCCCGATGTCCCCGGCCCAGTAGATGTAGGTCTCGAAGGTGATCGACACCTTCGCGGTGGCGATCGACTCCAGCATGGCGGGGAAGATTTCATTCCCGTTCTGCAAGGCGCGCACCCGGGCTCCCTGCAGAAAAGGCGGCCCGAGCAGAGTCCCCAGTTCGTGCATGAACCGCGGGTCTTCGAGCGTATACAGGCGCTCGATGCGGCGTTCGACCTTTGTCTCGCCGCCGCCGAGATTCGACAGCAGCAGTCCGATCACCAGACAAAGGGCGGCGACGCCGCCTGACACCAGAAACCAACGGGTCTTGCGGCGCATGCGCGGCGAGTTCCGGACGGTTCAGCGGCTGCAGCCGCACACGACGTGCGCAGACAGCGGTGCGAAGAACGGGTGCTGATTCAACCGGGGACTGGCCATTTCGCTCTTCTGACAGTCTCAGGGGTGCTCCAACGCTGGGGCGAGGAGATCGGCAATCGGAAATCGATGCCGGTGACCCACTATAGAGGCGGCCCGGTCGACGAAATGTAGTCCGGCACCGTGCGCCTCGGTAGGCGGCGGGAACGCTTTTGCGGTTGGCGGTATTCTCTGGCTCCGGTGAGGGGTGGTGTTCTTCGGATTCCCGAGGCTGCCCGTCAGTAGAAGTTGCCCATGAAGTTCAGCGCATTCATCAAGAACAACCTCGACGCGATCGTCGCGGACTGGGAAGCGTTCGCACGGACCCTGCCTGCTGGCC
>DAONCJ010000191.1:0-6858 GCA_035401985.1 Burkholderiaceae bacterium
CCAAGGCTGCTGTCGGAGCAGATAGCCGAAGCCTGCGATCACCGCACGCAAGCCCTGCTCCTGCAGACCGCGGGCAGCGTCCATCGCCAGGGCGTGCAGCGGCGTGCGCGGACGCTCGTCAAATGACGACGCCGAGGACGATGCCTCGGCGTCAGGGCCTTGAGGGGCCGACATTGCCTGCCGGGTCAGGCGAGCTGCTGAATACCGGCCAGCAGCCAGCCGGAACCGCCAGCCATCGGCTTGGTCAGGTTCCACACCTCGTCGAAGGGCGAGGCGGCCGCGGATTCGACTTCGCGGATCATGCCGTGGAAACGGACGCTGGCGACATACTCCATGCCCTCCGTCTCGACGCCCAGCAGCTCGGCCTCGAGCTGAACGACATCGGTGCGCTGGGTGGCTGCGCCGCGTTCGGTGATCTGGCGCGCCAGCTCGGGATACAGCTCATCGGCGGTGAACTCCTTGAGCTGAGCCAGGTCGGCGGTGTCGAACGCGGCCTGCAGGCGCACGAACTGCTGGCGAGCGGCCTTCAGGAACCCTTCGACATCGAATCCGGGCGGCACGCGAGGTCCGGAGAAGGTGGACGCGGCGGGCGCGCCGGCACCAAAGCTTGCTGCAGCCGGCTTGCCGAAATCGGCATCGCCGCCCCGCGCCGTCTCAGGCAATGGCGTGTAGTTGACCGATGCCTCGGGACCCATCGCGCGGGCGCCGTAGCCTGGCGCAGCCGTCACCGGGCGGGCATTGCCTGCATTGCGGCGCGACATGACGAGCCGGAACACTACGAAGGCCGCCAGCACGAGCAGGGCGATCATCATGAAGTTCGCCAGTTCGGCACCCAGACCGAGATGGCTGAACAGCGCGGCCAGACCCAGTCCCGCGGCCAGCCCGGCGATCGGACCCAGCCATTTGTTGCGTGCCGGCTGCGCAGCGGCCGCCGGAGTGCCAGGACGTGCGGCAGCCGCGTTCGAGGGCGCCTGCTGCGACTGGGAGATGCCCTGCTGCGGGGCCTGCTGAGGCGACGCCTGGTGAGGCGCACTTTGCGACTGACGACCAATGCTGCGCCCGCCGCCCATCCGGGCGGCCTCGGCATCGGCAGCGACCATCGTGAATCCGATCAGGACGGTGGCCGCAAGGCCCGCGATTCGTTGTCTCATGTTGTGTTCTCCGCGAATATTGTCTGGGTCGCGCAAATGCCCGCCCGCTTTCATTTTTTGATGGGCGCCGGCCCTCCTTCAGATCCGGACACCTTCGTGCAGGGCCACCACGCCGGCGGCCATATTGAAATATCGCACACCGGCCAGCCCGGCGGCAGTCATCATTGCTGCCAGTGTGGACTGGTCGGGATGCATGCGGATCGACTCGGCCAGATACCGATAGCTTTGGGCGTCGCCCGCAATGCGCTTTCCCATCCAGGGCAGCACCTTGAACGAGTACGCGTCGTACATCGGTTCGAGTGGCTTCCACACCTTGGAGAACTCAAGCACCAGCAGGCGGCCGCCCGGCTTGAGCACGCGGGTCATCTCGGCCAGGGCACGGTCCTTGTGGGTCATGTTGCGCAACCCGAACGCCACCACGCAGCGGTCGAAATAGCCGTCCGGAAACGGCAGCCGCTCGGCATCGCAGCGCACCACCGGCTGCGCCTGGCCTTCGTCGAGCAGCCGGTCGCGGCCGATGCTGAGCATCGAACCGTTGATGTCCGTAAGCCACACCTCGCCGCTGGGACCGACGCGCCGCGCAAACTGGCGCGACAGATCGCCGGTGCCGCCGGCCACGTCGAGAATGCGCATGCCAGGTTTCACGGCCGCCTGTGCCACGGTGAAGGCCTTCCAGACCCGATGCAGACCCGCCGACATCAGATCGTTCATCACGTCGTAGCGTGCGGCGACCGAGTCGAACACCTGCCCCACACGCGACGCCTTGCGGGCCTCCGGCACGGTTTCGAAGCCGAAATGGGTCTGGTGCGGCTCGCCGGCGCCGGGCTGTGCGGGCGCGGGATCGGGACGATCGGAAGGAATGTTCATGGCTTGCTCCGGCGTGCCTCGCTGGCCTGCATGCCCGGCTCTGCCGGCGGCGACGCCGAAGGCGGCTTCGCCCCGGCCCCCGTCTCGGGCCCTGCCCCCGGCGGCGCGGCGTCGCCCTCCGGCGGTTCGCGGCTCGCACCGGCCTTGCTCAGGCGGGCGAGATATTCGCGCCACAGCGTCGCCTCGTTCATGCCGATCCAGTGCAGGTAGTCCCAGGAGAACAGACCGGTCGAATGGCCATCGGAAAAAAAGGGCTGCACTGCGTAGTGCCCGACCTGCTCGAGCCGGGTGATGCCGACATCGCGTTTGCCGGTCTGCAGGACTTCCTGTCCGGGACCGTGACCGCGCACTTCGGCAGAGGGCGAGTTGACCCGCAGGAACTCGAAGGAGAGCCGGAACACCTTGCCGTCGTTGAACTCGATCTCGAGAACTCGAGACTGCTGATGCACGACGATCCGGGTCGGCAGCGCTGAGGACTTGTCCAGACCAGCCATGAGATGAACCACGCACTAGGGATGGCGGCGACTGCCGCCCGCAGGGGCGCGCGACCACCGCCGCCCACTCGATGGTAGCCCAATCGGCCGCCCTCAAGGCGGCGCGTCATGCCGGGCGCAGGGGCGACGCGAGCCTCAGTTGTCCAGACGGTGGATTCGCCGGCGCTCGAAGCTCGCGCCCGTCTCGAGGATGGCTTCCAGGCGGACGCGGACGTCCCGCGTCGGCTCGCGCAAGGTGATCGACGGCTGGCTGCTGAAGCGGCCCGCCGGCAGCAGCAGCGACTCGGGCTCGCCGGCCGAGTCGGCGCTCAGCAGCACGGCATCGTGGAAGAACGGATCGTCGCCGCCCCGCACGCCGACCAGCGTCGGCGTGCCGGACCAGACAGCCACGCCGATGCGCTGGATAGGCGGCATCTTCAGATCAGGGTTCTGACGCTGACTGAGCGACGTGACCCGGCCGAACATGAACCGTGCCGGCTTGTTCGAACGGGCCCCCGGAACAGCGGCGGGCTGGTCGGCGAGCGAGGGCGGCACGATCGTGACCAGGTCGCCAAGCGCGACCGGTGAGGCGAACTCCCGCTCGAAATACGAATGCTGGCGTTCGATCGCCACCCAGGTGGCCCGCTCTGCCTTGGCGGCCCAGGTGGCCAGCATGTCCTCGCCCGGCTCGTCGCCCAGCGCCATCCGGATGATGGTGTTCTGCTCGAAGCGTCCGTAGATGTAGGCGCGGTTGGCCGCCGACTGCCAGTTGGCCTGGCCCTCGCGCGACTCCAGCCGCGGCTGCGACAACTGGGTGGCCCGCTCGGGCGTCTTGAGCGTCGGCAGGCCGAAGCGCAGCCGCATCTCGCCCAGGCGCGCATCGGGCGGCGTGACCATGACACAGCCCGGTGACCAGCGGTCAGCCAGCGATGCGAGCAGGCTGCGCGTTGCCGGCAGCGTCATGCCGCGTGGCAGGCGAGCCGCCGAAGCGGCACCGGTGTCGAGCGCGTCGATCTCTTCGCGACGGGCCTGCAGACGGCGCATCAGCTTGTGGCTGTCCATGCGCACCGCATGTTCGGACGACAGGCCCATCACCGGACCGTTGGGGCTGACATGCGTGGCCGTGCCAGGCTCGATCCGGAAGCCGACCTTGGCTGCCCAGCGGCGCGCCAGACGCGTCACCAGCGCGCGCTCGGCATCGCTGCGGCCTTCGAATTGCGCCAGCGCGATCAGCAGCGGGTAAGTGAACAGTGCCCGAGCCGTCGGCGAGGGCAGCAGCGGGCTTTCGTCGGGCAGCGCCACGTCCTGGAAGGTGCTGGCCCGGACCCGTCCGGCGTAGGTGCACAGCTTGTCCCAGTGGGCCGGTTCGATCTCGAAGCCGTTGCTCTGCAGGCAGAGAATCAGCCGGCTCTGGTAGTCGAGAGCACGGGCCAGCGGCAGGATCGCGCGCAAGGTGGTGGTCGTGCCCGGGATCACCGTCCGGGTGGCCGCCTCGCTCTCGTCGAGCAGCTGGTTGTGCAGCCGGGCGAACAGATCGCGCCCGAGCGCCAGACCGTCGCACACCACGGCCAGTCGCCGGCGTTCTGCCTCGGGCATCGGGAAAGCCGCGCCGCGCAGAGACGAGGCCATCGAATCGAGCTCGTGCAGGTGCGCCGTGCGGGCCTGTTCGGCGATCTCGAGCAGCAGATCGGGCGCCTGTGGCGAATGCGCCAGGTTGCGCAGCAGGCGTTCGATCGCCGAAAGGCGTCCGAGCTCGTTTTCGCCCAGCGTGTTCAGCCAGGCCCGACAGGTCGCGGCATCACGGACTTTGATGCGCTTGGTTTCGGCAACGGTTTGTGCTTGCATGGTGAGACGGTATCCACACTCGGGTGCGAGATACGCACTTTGGCCGAGGTGTGTCTATCGTCCCTTGAACTAGTGCACGCGGCGAGAGCACCGGCCCGCCGGACCGACGAACGGCCGGCCGGCAAACCTGAACGGCGCACGCGGCGTGCGGGCGCCGCCAGACGGCTCAGAACTTGGTGTATCCGCCGTCGATCAGCATCTGTTCGCCTGTCATGTACGACGACGCATCGCTCATCAGCCACACCGCGGCGCCGCCGAAGTCTTCGATCGTGCCCCAGCGGCGGGCCGGGATGCGCGGCATCACGTTGTCCCGGAAGCGGTCGTTGTTGAACGAGCGGCTGGTCATGTCGGTCTCGATCCAGCCCGGCAGGATCGAGTTGACACGGATCTGGTGCCGGGCCAGTTCAACCGCGAGCGCGCGGCAGAACGAGGTGACGCCCCCTTTGGACGCGCCATAGTGGCTGTTGCGCGCTGCCCCCTCGACCGCCGCGGTGCTGGCGGTGGCGACCAGCGAACCGCCGCCGCCGCGCGCCGTCATGTGCCGGGCCGCCGCCCGGAACGTCAGGAACACGCCATTGAGATTGACATTGAGCACGCGCTGAAATTCGGCGTAGTCCATGTCGACCAGCATCGTTCCCTTGGACGACACGCCGGCATTGGCAAAACAGGCGTCGACCCGGCCCATGCGCGCGATCGACTCGGCAAAGGCGCGATCGACCGCCGCCTCGTCCGATACATCGC
This sequence comes from Burkholderiaceae bacterium, assembly GCA_035401985.1. GTDB lineage: Bacteria > Pseudomonadota > Gammaproteobacteria > Burkholderiales > Burkholderiaceae_E > Quisquiliibacterium. Next base: position 5,078 of record DAONCJ010000191.1, read on the forward strand.
AGACGATCGATTCGACCTTGCCGCCGCCCGCGGCCAGCTGCTCGCGCGCAGCGGCGGTCTTGGCGGGATTGGACCCCCAGATCGTGACGTGGGCGCCGCTGTCCAGCAGTGCGCGCGCCATGCCCAGTCCGATGCCGCCATTGCCGCCGGTGATGACCGCGGTGCGGCCGGTGAGATCAAAGGGTTTGTACATGTTGAAAGTCTCCTCGCTTTGGATGCGAGGATTCTAGTTCAAGGCCGCTGCCAGATCAGCCGGCCTTCGCTGCTCTCGGCGACCAGATAAGGCGCCGAAAACCGGTAGCGCCCGGCGGCCATGTACTGGCTTGCGCCGTCGGGCTGAACATGGATGATTCCGTCGCGGGCCAGCCAGCGGCCGGCGAACTCGAGCTTGCGGCCGCCGCCGCCGTAGCTCCAGTTCTGCCCCCCGCCGGCCGAGCGCACCCACTGCATGACCCGGCCGCTGCCCTCGAAGCGCAGCGTGCGCACCGTGCTGAACGACGCAAAGCTGGCGCCGCCGCTGCTGATCATCTTTTCGTTGATCCACTCGCCGATCAGCCGGGGATCGAGGGACGCGGCGCCGGGGGCGGTGGATCCGGCACCGGCGCCGGGGTTGCTGGCCGCTGCGCGACCGGCGAAGCTGCCGAGCGTCAGGGCACCAAGGGCGTAAAGCGCTAGTCGGCGTTTCATGGAAGGCTCCGTCAAAAGGGTGGATACAGGCCCTTTGACGGAGTGAACGGCCGACTGGATGCAGGCGCGCGAAAAAAATATCTGGCCGACCGGAAGACCAGCCGGCACGCTACCGGCGCGCCTTCGCGCCGGCGCCCCTACAGCAGTACCCGCTCGATTCCGCCGTCGTTGGCCCGGCGCACGTAGTCCTGCATCCAGCCCTCGCCCAGCAGGTGACGCGCCATCTCGACCACGATGTAGTCGGCCTGGGCACCGGTGTCCGCCTCGTAGCGGGACAGGCCCTGCAGGCACGAGGGGCACGAGGTCAGCACCTTGATCGGGCCGTCGAAGACGGCGACTGGCGCCGAAGCATCCGGCAACGTCGCAGCAGCCTGCGTCGAAGGCGCAACTGCCGGCGTCGAAGGCGCCGCCGCCTTGACCGGCAGAGCGCGCAATGCGTCGGCTCCGCGCCGCATCTCCTCCTCCTTGCGGAAGCGCACCTGGGTGGAAATGTCGGGCCGGCTGACAGCCAGCGTGCCGCTCTCGCCGCAGCATCGATCGTTCTTCTCGACCTTGCCGTTGAGTTCCTCGTTCATCAGGGTGCTGAGCACCTTGCTGGAGGCGTAGGTCTTCATCGGCGTGTGGCAGGGCTCGTGATACATGTACCGGGTGCCCGTCACCCCCTCGATGCGCACGCCTTTTTCCATCAGAAACTCGTGGATGTCGATGATCCGGCAGCCCGGGAACACCTTCTCGAACTCGTAGCTCTGCAGCTGGTCGTAGCAGGTGCCGCAACTGACCACGACGGTCTTGATGTCCAGGTAGTTCAGCGTGTTGGCGACCCGGTGGAACAGCACCCGGTTGTCGGTGATGATCTGCTCGGCCTTGTCGAACTGGCCCGAACCGCGCTGCGGATAGCCGCAGCACAGATAGCCCGGCGGCAGCACGGTCTGCACACCGGCATGCCAGAGCATGGCCTGCGTGGCGAGACCCACCTGCGAAAACAGCCGCTCGGAGCCGCAGCCCGGGAAATAGAACACCGCCTCGGCGTCGACCGTCGTCGCCTTCGGGTCGCGGATGATCGGCACATAGCGCGCATCCTCGATATCGAGCAG
>DAONCJ010000192.1:0-6853 GCA_035401985.1 Burkholderiaceae bacterium
CGGCACACGGTGCGTCGCGCCCCGCCGGTTCACCTGACTCCAGCAGGCGCTGCACGCGTGCATCATCACGCCATGCTGACCTGGCCAGCGCATGGGTGAGGATCAGGCGGCGACGATTCGATTCGCGGGGGTCGCCGGCGAACGCCTGCTGGGCCAGCAGATGCTCGCGGCGCTGCTCCTCGGGGCTCGCGTCGAGAAGGCGCCCGAACTGCCGCAAGGCCTCGAGGTCGCCACAGGGATCGACAGCGGCCCCGGCCACGCCAGCCGCCGGGGGCGGCGCCGGCGCCTCAGTCCCCGGAGCTGGTTCAGGCGGTTCGGCCGGCGCGGGGACGACAGTGCAGGCTGCCAAGCCCAGCATCAGCCCGGCGATGGCCAGCAGGCCGCGCATCGGGCGTTCTGCTCTGGATCGGGCTGCGCACCGAGCCGGGCGAGGCTGACAAGACGCCTCAGCCCCGTTGCCACTGCACGGGCAGACTGACACGAAAACACGCTCCCTGGAGGGAATCAAGGACTTCGATGGTACCGCGATGGGCCGCGACGAACTCGCGGGCGATGGCGAGCCCAAGGCCATTGCCCTCGACCGACTCGGTCCGGTTCAGGCGCACGAAGGCCTCGAATATCCGCTGACGGTCCTGCGGCACGATGCCCGGCCCCTCGTCGGCCACGTCGACGACAACCCGGTCCTCCGCCATGTGACAGTCCACCTTCACGCAGCCGCCCTCGGGCGAGAACTTGATCGCATTCGAGACAAGGTTGTCGAACACGATCCGCAGCTGCTCCGCCCCTCCCTGAACGCGCAGAGGGTCCAGGCTGTCCTTCACGCGAACGCCGCGCTGCTCGGCAACGAGCTGATGGGTCGAGACGACCTCGCGCAGCAGGCTGCCGATGGCGACGTCCTGGGGCTGAATGCGCTCGGCATCGTAGGAGGCCTGCTGCAGGCGCAGCAGCACATCGATCAGGGTCTGCAGGCGCCGCACGTTGGTCGCCATGATGTCGGCAATCTTGCGCTGCTGCGCCGTCAGATGCCCCGCCACATCATCGATCAGCAGCTGCGTGCCCTCGCGGATGGCGGCCAGGGGCGTCTTCAGCTCATGCGAGGCATTGCGCAGGAACTGATTGCGCTGGGATTCGAGTTCGATCAGGCGCCGGCGCAGCCACTCCAGACGGCGCCCGACAAAGCGGACGTCCATCGGCCCGCCGAGGCGGATCTCGCGGTCGCGCTGGCCGCTGCCCAGCGAATCGATCGCCGCCTCGAATTGCGCGGCCAGGCGGCGGAACATCCGGCGGAACACCAGCACCACGGCGAGCGAAAGGGGCAGCGCGGCGAGCATCAGGAAGGCGAGCCGGTGCACCAGGGCCTCGGCATCGCCACGAAACGAGGACACCGACCCGGCGAGGATCTGGTCGGTCCGCGTCAGCACACCGGCCAGCGCACCGCGGGTTTCGCCGATCGTGGTCCCCAGGGCCTCGACCACCTCGGTCTTCTCGGGACTGGCCTGAAGCCGTGCGTACGCACCTTCCTCGCCTGCCTCGAGCCGCCGCACTTCGTCGGCCAGAGGCGCGACGACAGCCAGCCGGGTGAAGGCGTCGCTGGCCTGGCGCCACTTCTGCCGGACCGCCGCGTACTCGTCCAGCAGGCTCGGGTCGGACAGCACTTCGTATTGCCGTATCAGCCGCTCCATCGCCAGCAGGTGATCGGTCATCTGCAGGCCATGGCGCACGCTTCCGACGGCCGAGTCGATGGCGATCACGCCATCGCGCTGCAGCTGGGTCACTGCATAGACGGCATGCAGACCCGCGAGCAGCAGCGGGATCAGGACCATCCCGTAGCCCAGCAGGATCAGTCGGATCAGGGATTTTGGGTACCGGTTCAGAAGTGGCATCACGAGAGCTCGCCGCGGCGGGGCGCGCCGCGTCCGGGCACTATCGGGACAGTCCCGATGCATTCTCCGACACGCGGCCAGCCTCCTGGCGCGGGAGTTTGACACGGGCCGACCCCGACTCGCCAAGGGGCTCGACAACGCGCTCGGCACCGGCTGTGACTCCGGAACCACCTGCGGTTCCGGAACCGGCGCCTCGGCCACCGGACCCGATGTCGATCGATCGTGCCAGCGGCAGATGGATCGTGCCGGTGCGAGGGGCGAGCACCCGGCCCGCACTGCGTTGTTCATTCCACACCCGGGCGCTGCTCCAGGCAAAAACGCCGGCAGCCAGCACCAGCCCGCCCAGCAGGATCAGTTCGATCACGGCAAAGGGTCCTGGGCACCTGCCGCCAGGGTCAGCGCGCGGTCCCGGTGAAACACGCGAGTGAGCGCCGCGGCGCCCAGAAGCGACACGAACAGCATGAAGGCGAGCACCAGTGGTTCGCCTTCATCGACCGCAGGCCGATAGCGGACGAAGTCGCCGTATCGCGCGATCAGTGACTCCACCACTTCGGTATCGCTCTGCCCCTTTTCGACCAGGCGGCGCAACTCGGTCCGGAACTCGAGGGCCAGCGAACTGCGGGGATCGTCCGCTACGGCGGGCTCGCAGACCGCGCAGCTGACCTGGGCCGAGAGCGAGGCCACGCGGGCTTCAATCTGTTCGTCCGACTGCAGGTCCTGGCCGGCGATGGCCAATCCGAGACCCGCCAGGAACAGCCCGAACCAGACAAAGACGGCCCGCGCCCACAGCCTGCCAGGCAGCGCGAATGCCACACATTGCTCCGCGCGTCTGGTTGATCCCTGGTATCTGCTTCGATTCACTCACAGCCTCCGGCCTGTCTGGGATGACGATAAGCAAGAGGGATGCCAACAAGGAAATTCGTCACATAATCAGAACCTTGCAGTATTCAGGGCGAAAAGATCACGGGGATTTCGGGTCGCGACTGTCGGGCTGCGACGACAACAGGCCTTCTCAGTCCCGCGCTCATGCAGGTTTGTCCTGAGCAAACAAGGCCTTGCGTGCTGTCGTGAACTGACGACAGGCGTTTTTTGGCGAGTGAGCGGATGGTGAGCCCGTCGCCTGCCTCCGGGTATTCGAGCGAGCACGGGCGGAGTCCGACGATTGTCGGGCGGGAGCGACGATTGCCCGGCCTCCCGTAGAATCGCCACCCCTTCCTTGACAGGTCCCGATGTTGTTCACTATTCGACGTTCTGCCATCGATGGCAAAGGCCTTTTCGCGACCGCGCCGATTGCCGCGGACACGCTGATCGCTCCGTACAAGGGTCGGCGCACGACAGGCGGGCGCAGCGGGCGTGCCGAACGCATCGCCGGCGCGCACACGATGAGCTTCAACCTGCCGGATGGCAGCCTGCTCGACGGCAGGCTCGCATTCAACCCGATGCGCTTTCTGAATCACCGCTGCGAACCCAACTGCAGCGCCTACTACGCGCACGGCCGCCTGCGGGTCTATGCCAGCGCCGACATCGGCCCGGGGGAGGAGCTGACGCTGGACTACCAGTTGTCGCGACCCGAGCCCTGGCGCAGCGGACTGGCGCGGCGCTTCCGCTGCCGCTGCGACAGCCCGCTCTGCCGCGGCAGCCTGCTGGCTGCCTGAAGAGCGTCAACCCTTGCGTGTCGCCTCGTAGCGCGCACGGGTCGGCGCATCGGGCGGATACAGGCCCGGCAGCGGCACGCCCGCCTCGACCTCGTTCATGATCCAGGCCTCGAAGCGCTCCTGTTCGACCGCGTGCTCCACCACCTCGGCCAGCAGCGCGGCCGGGATGAGGACAGCGCCGTCCTCGTCGACCACCACGATGTCATCGGGGAACACAGCCACCCCGCCGCATGCGATCGGCTGCTGCCAGCCGACAAAGGTCAGTCCGGCCACCGAGGGCGGCGCCGCCACCCCCGAACACCAGACCGGCAGTCCGGTGCCCAGGACGCCTGCCAGATCGCGCACGACGCCATCGGTGACCAGCCCCGCGACGCCGCGCTTGTGCATGCGGGCACAAAGGATGTCGCCGAAGATCCCGGCGTCGCTCACCCCCATGGCATCGACCACGGCGATGCAGCCGGCCGGCATCGCCTCGATGGCGGCTCGGGTCGAGATCGGCGATCCCCAGGACTCCGGAGTCGCCAGATCTTCGCGAGCCGGCACGAAGCGCAGCGTGAACGCGCGCCCTACCAGCCGCGGCTGACCCGGTTTCAATGGCCGGGTGCCCCGCATCCACACGTTGCGCAGGCCCTTCTTGAGCAGCACCGTGGTCAGCGTGGCCGTGGAGACGCCGGCGAGCGCGGCGATCGTTTGGTCGTCCAGTGCGGAAGCTTGGGTCATGGTGGCCCTTGGATGTTGAACAGGTTGAGGGGGCCTGCCCGTCCATGCATGGCGGCAGGACTCGTGGTCGGACGCAGGGCCTTAAGGCTTGCCCTTCGGCACCCGATGTTCCATCTGCGTCGCGCGCAGAAAATCGAAGTCGCAGCCCTGGTCAGCCTGCGTCACGCTGGTCAGGAACAGCCGTCGATAGCCGCGCTCGCCTGAGTGGTCCGGCGCCGCGGGCAGCTGCGATCGCCGGGTCGCCAGTTCGGTCTCGTCGACCAGCAGGTCGATCCGCCGCTGGCTGACGCTCAGCCGGATCCGATCGCCGTTGCGCACCAGCGCCAGCGGTCCGCCCAGCGCCGACTCGGGCGTCACGTGCAGCACGATGGTGCCGGCCGCGGTGCCGCTCATGCGGCCATCCGAGATCCGGACCATGTCCTTGACGCCCTGGCGCGCCAGCTTGCGGGGAATCGGCAGCAGCCCGGCCTCGGGCATGCCCGGCGCACCGACCGGTCCGATCTGCTTGAGGACCAGCAGGTCGTCGGCGGTGACGTCCAGGTCGGGCGAATCGATGCGGGCGACCATGTCGGGCAGGTCTTCGAAGACCACCGCCCTGCCCTCGTGTTCCATCAGCCGGGGGGAGGCCGCCGACTGCTTGACGATCGCGCCGCCCGGCGCAAGGTTACCGCGCAGCACCGCCAGACCGCCCTCCGCGAAAATCGGATCGGCGAATGGCCGGACCACCGATTGGGCGAACGGAGCGGGCGCCGCCTCGAGCTCCTCGCCCAGCGTGCGGCCGGTGACTGTCAGCGCATCCAGATGCAGCAGCGGACGCAGCTCGCGCAGCACCGTCACCAGACCGCCTGCCGCATGCAGATCCTCCATGTAGTGCTGCCCGGAGGGCTTGAGGTCCACCAGCACCGGCGTCTCGCGTCCGAAGCGGTCGAGCTCGTCAAGGTCGACCTCGATGCCCAGACGGCCGGCCATCGCGGTTAGGTGGATCAGGGCATTGGTCGAGCCGCCGATGGCCAGCAGCACACGGAAGGCGTTCTCGAAAGCGGCCGGCGTCAGGATGCGGGCCGGCGTCAGTTTGGCGGCAATCATCGCCACGGCCTGCGCGCCGGTGCGCTCGGCGACCCTGATGCGGTCGGCGCTGACGGCGGGCGCGCTGGCCCCGCCGGGGATCATCATGCCCAGTGCCTCGGTGACGCAGGCCATGGTACTGGCGGTGCCCATCACCGAGCAGGTGCCCACCGTGGGCACGAGCTGGTTGTTGACCGCGGCAATCTCGGCCTCGTCGATCTCGTCGGCCCGGAAGTTCGCCCAGTAGCGCCGGCAGTCGGTGCAGGCGCCGACCCGGGTGCCCCGGTGCGACCCGGTCAGCATGGCGCCGGTGACCAGCTGGATCGCGGGAAGCCCGGCCGAGGCCGCGCCCATCAATTGCGCCGGCACGGTCTTGTCGCAGCCGCCGATCAGCACCACCGCATCCATCGGCTGCGCCCGGATCATCTCCTCGGTGTCGATCGACATCAGGTTGCGCAGGTACATGCTGGTCGGCTGCGCGAAGCTCTCGTGGACCGAGATGGTCGGGAAGTCCATCGGCAGTCCGCCGGCCAGCATCACGCCGCGCTTGACGGCCTCGATCAGCTGCGGCGCGTTGCCATGACAGGGGTTGAACGCGCTGCCGGTGTTGACGATGCCCACGATCGGGCGTTCGAGCGCGTCATCAGTGTAGCCCGCGCCCTTGATGAACGCCTTGCGCAGGAACAGCGAGAAGCCTTCGTCGCCATAGCTGGTGAGGCCCTTGCGCATGCCGCCGCGGGAGGTGGAATCGGTCATGATGGGGAATCCTGATGTGCTGAACGATGATGTCGTCAGGCGCCGTCCGGCCGCTGCATGAACGCCGCTGGCGCCCTGGCCCTCAGACGGGCTTGTGCTCGAGCAGGTAGCGGGTGCGCCCGGCATGACCCAGCGCATCCCTCAGCCAGGGCAAGGCGGTCTCGAGCGTGGCGTGCAGGGTATAGGGCGGATTGATCACGAACACGCCGCTGCCGTACATGCCGAAGCCTTCCTCGTCGGGTTCGCCCAGGGTCAGGCTGGCATGCAGCCAGCCCTTCTTCGCCAGACGCTGCAGGCGGGCGGGCAGTTGTATCGACACCGAACGGCGCACGATCGGATACCAGACCATGTAGACGCCTTCGGCAAAGCGCCCGACCGCGTCGCGGATGGCCGCCACCACCTTGCCGTTGCGGCCCGATTGCTGGATGGCGATCATGCCCTTGGTGCCACGGCCGTGGCGGGTGTATTCGGTGATGGACGTGCGTTTTCCGAAACCATTTTGCGTGGCGGTGAGCACGCTCTGCGCTTCGTCTTCGGCCACCAGCATTGCGATCACCCCCTGGCCCTCGTCGAGCATCATGCCGCGCACGCCACGCGTGTTGCGGCCAGTGGGGCGCACGTCGTTCTCGTCGAAGCGCACCGCCTTGCCACCGTCGGAGAACAGCATCACGTCGTGCTTGCCGTCGGTGAGCGCGGCGCCGATCAGGTAGTCGCCGTCGTCGAGGTCGACCGCGATGATGCCCAGCTTGCGCGGGTTGTTGAACTCGTCCAGCG
>DAONCJ010000193.1:0-6836 GCA_035401985.1 Burkholderiaceae bacterium
CAGTCCAACCCCACCTTCAAGCTGATCACGCCGAGCCGCAGCTACGTGATGCGCTCCAAGCCCGGCCCGGTCGCGCGCCTGCTGCCCTCGGCGCACGCGATCGAGCGCGAGTACCGCGTCATCGGCGCCCTCGGCAAGGCCGGCATTCCGGTCCCCGAGGTCTATTGCCTGACCGAGGACGAATCGATCATCGGCCGCGCCTTCTATGTGATGGAGTGCATGGAGGGGCGCGTGCTGTGGGACCAGGGCCTGGCCGGCTTCAGCAAGCCCGAGCGGGGCGCGATCTACGACGAGATGAACCGCGTCATCGCCGCGCTGCACACGGTCGACTACACGGCCGCGGGCCTGGGCGATTTCGGCCGGCCCGGCAACTACTTCGCCCGCCAGATATCGCGCTGGGCCAAGCAGTACCAGATCACCGAGACCGAGCACATCGAGTCGATGAACCGGCTGATCGAGTGGATCCCCAACGCCATCCCGCCGGGTGACGAGGCCACCGTGGTCCATGGCGACTATCGGCTGGACAACCTGATGTTCCACCCGACCGAGCCGCGCATCATCGCAGTGCTCGATTGGGAACTGGCGACCATCGGCCATCCGCTGGCCGACTTCTCGTACCACTGCATGTCCTGGCACATCGAGCCCGAGAGCTTCCGCGGCATCGCCGGACTCGATCACGCCGCCCTTGGCATCCCCAGCGAGCGCGAATACATCCGGCGCTATTGCGAGCGCACCGGGCGCGACGAGGCCAAGGTGCTCGAGCACTGGGACTTCTACATCGCCTACAACCTGTTCAGGCTGGCCGGCATCCTGCAGGGAATCATGAAACGGTATGTCGACGGCACCGCGGCCAGCGCGCACGCCGCCGATGCCGGCAAGCGAGCCAAGGCCCTGGCCGAGCTCGGCTGGAAATACGCCCAGCGCGTCATCACCTGACGAGGCGCGCTCCCCCGGACACCCACGACCGAAGAGGAGAACCCATGGATTTCAACTACACCCCAAAAGTCCAGGAGATGCGCCATCGCCTGCTGGACTTCATGAGCCAGCACATCTATCCGAACGAGCACCGATTTCATGATGAGATCGAAGCGAATCGGCGTGCCGGCAATGTGTGGCTGCCGACCAGGGTCGTCGAGGAACTCAAGCCGAAGGCGCGCGAAGCGGGCCTGTGGAATCTGTTCCTGCCTCATTCGGCGCGCGTGCCCGAGGGTCTGTCGAATCTCGAATACGCGCCGCTGTGCGAGATCATGGGCCGCGTGCATTTCGCGGCCGAAGTGTTCAACTGCTCGGCGCCCGACACCGGCAACATGGAGACGCTCGAACGCTATGCCGCCGAGCACCTGAAGCGCCAGTGGCTCGATCCGCTGCTGCGGGGCGAGATCCGCTCGGCCTTCGCGATGACAGAACCCGACGTAGCCTCGTCGGACGCCACCAACATCCAGTCGCGCATCGATCGCCAGGGCGATCACTACGTGATCAATGGTCGCAAGTGGTGGACCTCGGGCGCCGCCGATCCGCGCTGCGCTGTGTACATTTTCATGGGCAAGACCAACCCCGACGCGGGACGCCACGAGCAGCAGTCGATGATCGTCGTGCCCGCCGACACCCCCGGGATCACGATCGTCCGCTCGCTGTCGGTGTTCGGCTATGACGATGCACCGCACGGCCATGCCGAGGTGATCTTCAAGGACGTGAAGGTGCCGGTCGACAACATCCTGCTGGGAGAAGGTCGCGGCTTCGAGATCGCCCAGGGCCGCCTGGGACCGGGCCGCATCCATCACTGCATGCGCAGCATCGGCGTGGCCGAGCGCGCGCTCGAATACATGTGCCGCCGGCTGTCCAGCCGCGTCGCCTTCGGCAAGCCGATCGCCAGCCAGTCGGTCTGGCACGAGCGCATCGCGCAGTCGCGCTGCATGATCGACCAGGCCCGCCTGATGACGCTGAAGGCCGCCCACATGATGGACACCGTGGGCAACAAGATCGCCAAGGCCGAGATCGCGATGATCAAGGTGATCGCCCCCAACATGGCATGCCAGATCGCCGACTGGGCGATCCAGGCGCACGGCGGTGGCGGCGTGTCGGGCGATTTCCCGGTGGCGAGCTTCTATGCGCATCAGCGCACGCTGCGGCTGGCCGACGGCCCGGACGAGGTCCACAACAACGCGATCGCCAAGCTCGAACTGGCCAAGTACCTCGACATGCCGGCCGGCACCAGCAAGGCCGAGATGCCGATCTCGCGCGGGGCCTGAAGCAGGCACAATGCGACACCCGCGGTGCGCGGCACCGCGGGTCGGCCCCGCCCTCGACGGGGCTCGAACCGGCTGCGCCGCGCGCTGCCCGCTGTCTGCTCCCAACCTGCCGATAATCGCCCCGTCCCGAGGAACGCCGTCCTGTCCGCGCTGACCGACTCACGCAAGTCCCGCCTCGACGGACTCGCCGTCTCACTGATTCTTGTCTGCTGCGTGATCTGGGGACTGAACCAGGTCATCGTCAAGATGACGCTGCCCGTCGTGCCGCCGCTGATGCAGGGGGCGCTGCGCTCGGCTGTCGCCGCGCTGCTGGTCGGTCTGTGGGCCCGCCATCGCGGTATCGCTCTGCTCACGGCCGACGGCGTCAATCGCGCGGGCGTCATCGCGGGTGCGCTGTTCGCGCTGGAGTTCTGCTGCGTCTACTGGGGCCTGCAGTACACCAGCGCTTCACGCGCCATCGTGTTCCTGTACCTGGCGCCGTTCATCGTGGCGCTGGGCATGCCCTTCATCTCGCGCAGCGAGCGCCTGCGGGCCACGCAGATCGCAGGCCTGTGCCTGGCCTTTGGCGCGCTGGCCTTCGCATTCCGCGACGGACTCAGCGGGCCCGCCGCGCAGCCGTCCCGCCAGTGGCTGGGGGACTGCCTGTCGGTGATCGCGGCCGTCTTCTGGGGCCTGACCACGCTGTGGATCCGGGCCACGCCTCTGGCCACCGCCACACCGGAGCGCACGCTGTTTCTGCAGCTGGCCATCTCGGCGCCGATCATGGCGCTGGCCTCGCTCGCGGCCGGCGAACCGCTGCCTCAACTCGGCTCGGCCCTCGCCTGGGGATCGCTCGCCTATCAGTCGGTGGTGATCGCCTTCGCCAGCTATCTGACCTGGTTCTGGCTGCTGCGCCACTACCCCGCCACGCGGGTATCGGCGTTCACCTTCCTCACGCCGGTGCTCGGACTGGTCGCCGGAGTCGTGCTGCTGAACGAGACGATATCGGCGCCGATGCTGATCGGGCTGTTCGGCGTGGCGCTGGGGCTGTGGCTGGTCAATCGGCGCTGAGCCCGACCAGCCCAGGCCGCGGCTTAACGCAAGCGCCCCGGCCGCGCGCCCGACGCGATCAGACCTTGAGCACCGCCGCCCGCTTCGGCCACAAGCCGGCCAGCAGGATCAGCGCCGCCGCCACGGCAAACCCGGTCGACAGCCCGCTGTGCAGGAAGATCATCGGATTGCCATCGGAAATGGAGAGCGCCTGGCGAACCGAGCGCTCGAAGATCGGACCCAGCACGTAAGCCAGGATCACGATGCCCAGATCGAAGCCCTGGCGGCGCAGGAAATAGCCGACGAAACCGAACACCACCGCGACCAGCACATCGGCCGGGTTGCCGCTGTTCGAGTACACGCCGATCAGGCAGACGATCAGGATCATCGGCGTCAGGTACACCCGGGGGATGTCGAGAATCCGAACGAACAGGCCGATCAGCGGCAGGTTCAGGATCAGCAGCATGACGTTGCCGATGTACATGCTGGCGACCACGCCCCAGAACACCTCGGGCTGACGCTCGAGGATCATCGGTCCGGGCGTGACGCCATGGATCATGAAGGCACCCAGCAGCAGCGCGGTGATCGCATTGGCGGGGATGCCCATGCACAGCAGCGGCACGAAAGCGCCGGTGGTTCCGGCGTTGTTCGCAGCCTCAGGCCCGGCCAGTCCCTCGACCGCACCCTTGCCGAATTCCTCGGGATGCTTGGACAGCTTGCGCTCGACCGCGTAAGACAGGAACGAGGCGATCACAGCCCCGCCGCCGGGCAGCAGCCCGACCAGAAAGCCCAGCACCGTGCCGCGGCCGATCGGGCCCACCGAGCGTCGGGCCTCCTCGCGCGTCGGCATGAAGCCCAGCAGCCCCTTGGGCGGGGTCAGGATCTTCAGCTCGTCCTCGGTCCGGCGCGCCATGAACAGCACCTCGGACAGACCGAACAGTCCGATCGCCAGCGGCACCAGGTTCACGCCGTCGCCCAGCGCCATGATGTCGAAGGTGAGGCGCTGCGTCATGTTCATCGGATCGGAGCCGATGGTGCCCAGCAGCAGCCCGAAAGCCGCCATCAGCAGCGCACGCGGGAGCGAGCCGCCCGACATGTAGGTGACCATCGCCAGGCCCGCCAGCATCATCATCGCGTATTCGGACGGACCGAAGGCCAGCACCAGCCGCGCCAGTGGCGGCGACAGGAAAGTGATCGCGATGACGCCGACCGTGCCCGCCACGAAGGAACCGACTCCGGCGATGCACAGGGCGGCGCCCGCCCTGCCCTTGCGCGCCATCTCGTAGCCGTCCAGGCAGGTGACCACCGATGAGGCTTCGCCAGGAATGCGCATCAGCACCGACGTGACGGTGCCGCCGTAGGCCACGCCGTAGTAGATCCCCGACAGCATGATGATCGCCGACGTGACGTCCATCTTGAAGGTGATCGGCAGCAGGATCGCGATGGTGGTCAGCGGGCCGAGCCCCGGCAGGATGCCGACCACGGTGCCGAGGAAGGCGCCGATGAAACAGTAGAGCAGATTGGCCGGCGTCATCACGACGGCAAAACCGTTCAGCAAGGCATCCATGGGCGAGAGATCCGGTGGGTATCCGAGCCGAGGAGCCGCAGCGGGCGCTGCGGCGCGTCAGCGAACCAGTGAGAAGAACGCGCGTTCGATCGGGCTGCTCGGCAGGTCGACGCGCAGCAGCCAGCCGAACCCGATCAGCCCGATGGCGGCGCAGGCCAGCCCGTAGACCAGCGCGGCCGTCCAGCTGCGCCCTTCGGCGAACCGGACGATCAGCACCGACACGGCGACCGCGGTGATGGTGAAGCCGGCAAAGCTCGAGCCGACCGTGAGCACCAGCAGGCTGGCCACATAGAGGGCAAAGCTGCGGCGAGTCTTCTGGCGCGTGGCCTCGTCGATGAGATCGGTGTCGCCGTCCTCGGTCGAAGCCGCCCGCCCAGGCCAGATCAGCACGATCAGCGCCAGTGCGACGAACACCACCGACACGATCAGCGGAAACAGCCCCGGCCCGGGTCCGTCGAAGCTCCAGCGCTCCAGACGGGACGACTGCCACAGCCCGATCAGCGACACCGCCAGGAGCGCGAGAGTCGCCAGCCGGGCGCCGGTCATCCGCGGTGCGCGCGCCGCTGCCCGGACCGCCGCGGCCGGTTCGCCCCGCGCGCTCATGTGCGCTTCTTGACCATGCCGGTTTCGTTGAGGACCGGCAGGAGTTCGCCTTCGAGCTTCTTCAGGAACGCCTTGTACTCGGCCCCGCTGCGATACAGCGGCACGATGCCCAGATTGGCGATCTGGGTCTGCACGCCCTTGTCGGCCATCACATCGGCCAGCGCGACTTCCATGCGCTGGCGGATCGACGGATCGACGCCGGCCGGGAACGCATAACCGAAGGGCCCGTTGGTGGTCGCCTCATAGCCGTACTCGCGCAGCGTCTTGACGTTCGGGTAGTCGGGCCAGCGCTCGGGACCGGCGGCGGCGAGGAAGCGCAGCTTGCCGCCATCGATCTGCGGACGCATTTCGTTGACTGTCTGGATGACCGCATCCACGTGCCCACCGACCGCCTGTGCGACCGCCTCGACGCCGCCGCTGAAGACAACCCAGCGCAGCCGCGCCCCCGTGAGCTTGGCCAGCTGGAACATCGCGACGACGTTGGTGACGTTGTTCGAGCCGTAGGTAACCAGCCGCTGCTTGCCGGTGGCGACCAGTTCCTCGAGCGTCTTGATCGGTGAATTGATGCCCACGCCAATGCCGTAGCGCAGCCTCGCCACCTGGCCGATGAAGTCGAACGCCTCCCAGGGGTTGTACTTGATGTCCATCATCGCGGGCACGGTGATGTGGCTGGAGATGGCCACCAGCCCCATCGTGTAGCCATCGGGTGCCGCCGCGGCCAGCGTCGAGGGACCCAGCGCGCCGGCACCGCCGACGACGTTCTTGACGATCACGGTGGCCGACAGGCGCTTCTCGAGCGCCTGCGCGATGATGCGCGCCGTGAGGTCGGTCGATGCGCCGGGTGCGTTGGGGTTGATCAGCGTGATTTCGCGGGTCGGCCATTTGACCTGACTCATCACCATCGGGGCCGCGGTGCCGGCCGCAAGGGCTCCACCCGCTCGAAGTACGGTTCTGCGATCCATGCTGTGTCTCCTGCAGCCTTTGCCCGGGGATCGGACGGCCGCGTTTATGTCGATTGAGCGGGCAGCTTACTGGATCGGAGCGCGACGAAGCAATGCAGTTGACGATCGAAGGTTCTGCCGGCGAAACACCGCGCCTGCGCGCCTCCCCTCACACCGCGCCTGCGGACCCGCCCTCAGCGGACACGCCGGGCGCTACTGCAGCGGCTCGTTGCCGCCCTTGGGCATCGGAAACGAAAACACCTCGATGCCTTCGTCGGCCAGCGACTCGCTTTGTTCGGGGGTCGCCACGCCGCGGATGCCTCGCGCCGGCGCTTC
This sequence comes from Burkholderiaceae bacterium, assembly GCA_035401985.1. Lineage (GTDB taxonomy): Bacteria > Pseudomonadota > Gammaproteobacteria > Burkholderiales > Burkholderiaceae_E > Quisquiliibacterium. The sequence goes on from DAONCJ010000193.1 coordinate 6,726, forward strand.
CTGGTAATGGATGCGCCTGGCTTCCTCGGCGAAGCGCTCGCCGACGTCTTCGGTGTTGTTGCGGATGTGACGGGCCATCTGCATCCACATCTGCTGCAGCTTCTGGGGCGA
>DAONCJ010000194.1:0-6816 GCA_035401985.1 Burkholderiaceae bacterium
GTGCTAGTCGTTCAGATGACAGGCCGCCACCCGCCCTGGCGCGATCTCTCGCAGCAGCGGCGCCTCGACCCTGCAGCGCTCCATCGCCTTCGGGCAGCGCGGGTGGAAATGGCAGCCATTGGGCGGGTTGATGGGATTGGGCACGTCGCCCTGCAGCACGATGCGCCGGCGCTTGATCGACGGATCCGGAATCGGCACGGCTGACAGCAGCGCCTCGGTGTACGGGTGCCTGGGCGTGCTGTAGAGATCGCTGGCCGAGGCCACTTCGACGATCCGCCCGAGGTACATCACCGCGACCCGCTGGCTGATGTGCTCGACCACCGAGAGATCGTGCGCGATGAACAGGTAAGTCAGGCCGAACTTCTCCTGCAGGTCTTCGAGCAGGTTGACCACCTGCGCCTGGATCGACACATCGAGCGCCGACACCGGTTCGTCGCAGACGATCAGCTTGGGCGAGACGGCCAGGGCCCGCGCGATCCCCACGCGCTGGCGCTGACCGCCGGAGAACTCATGCGGAAAGCGGCGCAGGTGCTCGGGCCGCAGTCCCACCGTCTCGAGCAGTTCAACGATGCGGTCGCGGTACTGGCTGCCGCTGCCGGCCAGCCTGTGGATGACCAGCGCCTCGCCGATGATCGACTCGATCGTCAGCCGCGGGTTCAGCGAGGCGTACGGATCCTGGAAGATGATCTGCATGTCGCGACACAGCGCGCGCATCGATCGCTTGTCGAGCTGCGTGATGTCGCGGCCCTCGAACCACACCTCACCCGCCGTCGGTTCGATCAGGCGCAGCACGCAGCGGCCGGTGGTCGATTTGCCGCAGCCCGATTCGCCGACCAGCCCGAGCGTTTCGCCCGCGGCCAGATCGAAGCTGACCCCGTCGACCGCATGCACCCGATCGACCACGCGCGACAGCAGCCCGCCCCGGATCGGAAAGTGCTTGACCAGGTTCCGCACGCTGAGCAGCGGGGCCGACACGGCGGTGGAGGTGGGGGTCGGGGCTGAGGAGGCGGCGGACACGGCGGTCTTCACAGGATGCAGGCCACGCGATGGCCGGGCGCGATCTCTCGCAGCGCGGGCGTGCTGTCGGTGCACTCGGCTCGCGCGTACGGACAGCGTGGCGCAAATCGGCAGCCGGGCTTCGGCGCGAGCAGGAACGGCACGCTGCCCGGTATCGCCTCCAGGCGCTTGCGCCCGGTGGCGGCCGAATCCAGACGGGGAATCGAGCGGATCAGGCCCTGCGTGTAGGGGTGCCGCGGCGAGGCGAACAAGTCTTCCACCCGGGCTTCCTCGACAACCTTGCCGGCATACATCACCACCACCCGCTGGGTGGACTCGGCGACCACCCCCATCGCGTGGGTGATCAGCATGATCGCCATGCCCATCTTGTCCTTCAGCTCGCCGAGCAGGTCGAGGATCTGGGCCTGGATCGTGACGTCCAGCGCGGTTGTCGGTTCGTCGGCGATCAGCAGTCGCGGATTGCACGACAAGGCCATCGCGATCATCACGCGCTGGCGCATGCCACCGGAGAACTGATGCGGATAGTCGTGCACCCGGCGCTGCGGATTGGGGATGCGCACCAGCGCCAGCATCTCGATGGCGCGCTCGATCGCTGCCTTTCGACCCATGCCCTCGTGCAGCCGCACCACCTCGGCGATCTGCTCGCCGACGCTGTAGACCGGGTTCAGCGAGGTCATCGGCTCCTGGAAAATCATCGCGATCTGCTTGGCGCGGATCTTTCGCATTTCATCGATCGGAAGCGTGACGAGATCGCGGCCCTGCCAGCGGATCTCGCCCGCCACGATGCGGCCGGGCGGCATCGCGATCAGGCGCATGATCGTCAATGCGGTCACGCTCTTGCCGCAGCCGGACTCGCCGACCACGCCCAGCGTCTCGCCACCGTCCACGCCCATGTCCACGCCGTCGACCGCGTGGATCATGCCGTCCTCGGTGGCGAAATGCGTCTTCAGGCCGCGGATCTCGAGCAGGCGGTCGGCCATCGGCTTACATCACCTTGCGCGGATCGAGCGCATCGCGCAGGCCGTCGCCGATGTAGTTGATCGACAGCACCACCAGGAAGATGGCGGTGCCCGGAATCAGCGCCCAGTGCGGCGCGATGTCGAGATGGTCCTTGGCATCGAACAGGATGCGGCCCCATGTCGGTACGTCAGGCGGAAAGCCCAGACCCAGGAACGACAGCGTCGATTCGGCGATGATCGCCGCGGCCACATCGATCGTGCCGGCCACGATCACCGGCCCGAGCGCATTGGGCAGGATATGGCGGACCACCTGGCGCAGTGGCGAGGCGCCCAGCGCGCGGGCCGCCTCGACGAATTCCTTCTCGCGCAGCGACAGGAACTGGGCGCGCACCAGCCGCGCGACCGGCATCCAGCGAAAGCCGCCGATCACCCCGACCACCAGGATGAACACGCTGGCCTCGACACCGACCAGCGCCTTCAGCGAATCGCGAAACAGATAGATGATCAGCAGCAGCAGCGGCAGCTGCGGCAGCGACAGGAAGAGGTCGGTGATCCACATCAGCACGGTATCGAGCGGCCCGCGCGACATGCCGGCCAGTGCGCCGACCAGCGTGCCGACGACGATGGCGATCAGCATCGCGGCGATGCCCACTGCCAGCGAGATGCGTCCGCCGTAAAGCATGCGGGCGAGCAGATCCTGACCCAGGTCGTCGGTGCCCAGCGGATGCCGCCAGGACGGACCCTTCAGGCTGGCCGCGAAATCGATGTCGTTGATGGCCACCGGCCACAGCAGCGGACCGAGCACCACGGCGAACACGATGATCGCCAGCACCACGGTGCCGGCCAGTGCCAGACGATGGCGCCGAAAGCGGCGCCACGCCTCGGCGCCCGGCGAGCGCTGACGCGGCAGCGAGGCCACGGCCGCGTTACTGATAGGAGATGCGGGGGTCGAGCCAGCCATACAGCAGATCGGCGACGAGGTTGAAGAAGATCACCAGGCACGACAGCACGAAGGTGACCGCCATGACCACCGGCGTGTCGTTGGCCAGGATGGCGCTGATCAGCAGCGAGCCGATGCCCGGCACGCGGAAGATCTGCTCAGTGACGATCGCCCCGCCGAAGATCGCCGGCATCTGCAGCGCGACCAGCGTGACGACCGGTATCAGCGCCGTGCGCACGACATGCTTGATGATCACCGCCCGTTCGGCCAGGCCCTTCGAGCGCGCCGTGGTCACGTAGTCGAGCCGGATCACATCGAGCACCGCCGAACGCACATAGCGCGTGTACGAGGCGCCCTGGAAGAGGCCGAGCACCATCACCGGCATCAGCGTCTGCTTGAAGTGCTCCCAGAACCACTGCCATCCGGTTGCGCTGATGTCGGCCCGATAGACGAAGGGCAGCCAGTCGAGCGTGATCGAGAACAGCAGGATGAACAGGATGCCGGTGAAGAAGCTGGGCAGCGAGAAGCCCACGAAGGCCAGCGTGTTGGCAATCTGGTCGAACCACGAATACGGGCGCGTGGCCGCATAGATGCCTACCGGCAGCGCGATCAGCAGCGCCAGCAGTTGCGACGAGCCGATCACCAGCAGCGTGACGGGCAGCCGCTGCAGGATGAGCGTGTCGACGTCGATGCGGCTGGCGAACGAGAAGCCCCAGTCGCCCTGCGCCATCGCGCCCAGCCAGCGCACGTAGCGCACCGGCACCGGGTCGTCGAGCCCGAACTTGGCGCGCAGGTTCATGCGCACCTCGGCCGGCACGTTGGGGTTGGTGGCCAGTTCCTCGAAGGGGTCGCCGGGCGCCAGGGCCAGCACCGTGAACAGCACGATGCTGATGCCCAGCAAGCTCGGGATGGCGATCAGCAGCCGCCGTAACAGATAGCGGCTCATCGTCGCGAATCAGGCCTCACGGTACCAGTCGCGCAGATTCCACATGTCGTTGTCCCAGCCGCTGAGCGGGGCCCGCAGCTTCGTGCCCAGCGCCGCCACACGGGGGCGGTAGGCGACCGGAATGACCACGTGGTTCTCGATCGCCAGTTCGTTCATGCGGATGAACAGCGCCGCCCGCTTGACCGGGTCGAGCTCGTTCTCCGCTGCGCGAAAGGCCTTGTCGTAGTCGTCATTGCGCCAGCGGGTGATGTTGCGGCCCTGCCATTTGTTCTCCTTGGTCGAGGCCTGCCATGAGCAGAACTGGTCCATGAACAGTTCAGGATCGGGCTGCGTCATCGTCGTGGTGAACATCTGCAGGTCGCAGAAGAACTTGGTGTAGGTGTCGGGGTTGGCAACGTCGGACGAAAAGAACACCGATGCCGTGATCGACTTCAGCTCCATCTCGATGCCGGCCTTCTGGCAGGCCTGCTTGACGATCGCCTGGCATTTCTGGCGCGGCGCATTGATGGAGGTCTGGAACACGACCTTCATCTTCTTGCCGTCCTTGGCGCGGATGCCGTCGGCGCCGCGCTTCCAGCCCGCCGCGTCGAGAATCTGATTCGCCTTGTCGACGTTGAACTCCCACTTGGTGGACTTCGAGCGGAAGCGTTCCGGGTTGTTCAGGAAGTTGGCCGTCGCGAGACCGGTGCGCCCGTAGATGTGCTCCTGGATCGAGCCACGGTCGACCAGCAGATTGAGCGCCTGGCGCACCGCAGCTTCCGAGAACAGCGGGTGCCGTGTCTTGAGGCTGGCGCGTTCGCCTTCGACCTCCTGCCAGGGATCGGTGAAGTTGATCGCGATGAACTCGATGTTGCCGCCCGGCGTGACGGTGGTGCGTCCTTTGCCGCCAGCCTCCAGGCGCTTGAGGATTTCATCCTCGACCTGCAGGTTCCAGGCGTAGTCGAACTCGCCGGTCTGCAGCACGGCCCGGGCTGCCGACACGGCGTCGCCCCCACCCTTCATCTCGATGGTGTCGAAGTGGGGCCGATTGGCGAGGTGATAGTCGGTGTTGATCTGCCCGCGGACCATGTCACCGGGCTTGAAGTCGACGAACTTGTAGGGCCCCGTGCCGACGGGCTTGAGGTTGGTCGGTGCTTCGCGCGACTTGGCCCCCTTGTAGGCCTCGAACAGGTGCTTGGGGATCAGCAGGCCGCGCACGCCCACGAAGGGGTCGGCCCAGAACGGCGTGGGCTTCTGGAAGCGCACCCGGACGGTGTGCGAGTCGATCTTCTCGACCTTGCAGTTGCTGTACGAGCCGATGGTCACCGCGGCGGTGGCGGGATCGGCGGCGTACTCCCAGTTGAACACGACGTCGTCGGCCGTGAACGGCTTGCCGTCGTGCCAGCGCACATCCCGCTTCAGCTTCCAGGTGACGCTCAGGCCGTCGGCCGACAGGCCGCCGTTCTGCGCCGTTGGAACCTCGGCGGCGAGCATCGGCACCAGGTTGCCTTCGGGGTCCCAGCCGGCCAGCGGCTCGTAGAAGATGCGTGACCCTTCCTGGTCCTTGGTGCCGACCGCGAAGTGCGGGTTCAGCAGCGTGGCCCCCTGCCACCACAGCAGTTTCAGCGCGCCACCGCCGCCGCGCTTCGTGGGCTTGTAGTCGGACCGGGGCTGCGCGTGCGCCACACCGGCGTGCGTCAGCATCTGTGCCGCCAGCGGAGCGCCGACGCCCACGGCGACCATCTTGTCGATGAAATCGCGGCGTGACAGCCGCTTGTGTTCGACGTCGCTGATCAGCTGACGCAGTGCCTGCTCGTCCATGGGCGCATCTCCGTTGATTCAGGCTCTGGCGGCCTGCGGCCTGATGCTACCCCGGATGCCCGGCCTGCGGTCAAGGCCGGATCTTGAAGCTCACCTTTCCGGGTGAGAGCGCCGGCGCTGCCAGGCGCGCGAAGTCGCAGAGCAGCGAACGGGTCTTGCGCGGATCGATGATCTCCTCGACCCAGAACTTCTCGGCCGATCGGAACGGCGAGCGCAGTGCATTCAGGCGGGTCTCGATCTCGGCAAGCTTGGCCTTGGGATCGGCCGCCGCCTCGATTTCGGCGCGATAGGCGGCCTCGATGCCTCCCTCCAGCGGCAGCGACCCCCAGTAGGCCGACACCCAGGCGTAGCGCAGCGACAGACGCCCGCCGGGCTGATGGGCGACGCCGGCCACGCCGAACGCATTGCGCACGATGACCGTGCACCACGGCACCGTGCTCTGGTTGATCGCGGCCATGGCGCGAACGCCGTGACGAATGGTGGCCGTCTTCTCGGCATCGAGACCGATCAGAAAGCCCGGGCAGTCCATCAGGTAGACAACCGGCAGATGGAACGTGGTGGCGAGGTCGACGAAGCGGACGACCTTCTGGCAGGTCTCGGCATTCCATGACCCGCCGTAGTGATACGGGTCGCTGGCCAGCAACATCACCGGCACGCCTTGCAGCCGGGCCAGGCCGGCGATGATCGACCGGCCGAAGTTGCGGCCCATCTCGAAGAACGAGCCCTTGTCGACGACCGATTCGACGATCGGGCGCATCTTGTAGATCTGCCGACGGTTGCGGGGGATGACGCCGAGCAGGAACTCGTCGCCGCGTTCGGGGTCGTCCTCGCAGGCGGTGACCGGCGGCAGTTCATGCACCGAAGGCGGCAGGTAGGACAGGAATCGGCGCACGCACTCGAAGGCTTCTTCCTCGGTGTCGACCGCGGTGTCGATGGCGCCGCTGCGCGTCTGGATCTCGCTGCCGCCGAGTTCTTCCTTGGTCAGGTTGTGCCCCAGGCGGTTGACCACCGGCGGGCCGGCGACGAACATCGCCGAGCTGCGGGTCATCACCGAATAGTGGGTGGAGGCCAGCCGCGCGGCGCCCAGGCCTGCCACCGAGCCCAACCCCAGCCCGACCACCGGCACCTGCGACAGGTTGTCGGTCATCAGCAGG
>DAONCJ010000195.1:0-6789 GCA_035401985.1 Burkholderiaceae bacterium
TACCAGAAGCGGTAACCCTTCAGCGCCGACATCAGGGCGCCGCACACGCCGGCGCCGATCAGCGCCCGGCCGATCCACAGGGCAGCGGGATTCGCGGCCAGCGCAAACACGACGCAACCGAGCGCCGAGACCAGCAGCAGGCTGGCATCGGTGCGGCGCGACCCGAAGCGGTCCAGGCAGACGCCGAGCGGCAGCTGCATCATCGCGAAGGCCAGGAAGTATGCCGCGGACAGCGCGCCCAGCTGGGCGTGGCTCAGACCGAACTGGGCGACCAGATCCGGCGCGATCACCGCATTGACCGAGCGCAGCGCGTACGACAGGAAATAGGCGCACGAGAACCAGCCGAACACCGTCAGGGCGGGCCGGCCCGTCAGATACGCCATGGTCAGGCTCCGGCCACGAGGAGGCGCAGCGATTCGATGAACACACGCGCCTCTTCGTCGGGCAGATGTTCGCCCACGGCCACCGCCTGGCAGGCGCGCCGCCCCTGCGCGACAAACAGCGCCTGCATCTGAACAGGCCGGCCCTGGACCTTGCCGGCGGCAATCAGGCGCAGTCCGTCGACCTCGCCTCGCACGGCGCCGGCCGCGTCGATCAGCTTCACCTTGACGTCGCGGCTACTCGACTCGGTGCCGGCGATATTGCGGACCATGCCGGCTCGCATCGCCGCCACGATGCGCTGTCGGGTGGTGGCGAGATCGTCCGGAAGCACCGCACAAGCGACAGTGAACGGAAGCTCGCCAACCCGCGCGCCCGCCATGGTCATCACCAGTTCGAGGTCGTCCAGACGCACACGCTGCGTCAGCACGGCCGGCTTGCCGGGCAGCATCACCACCAGCCCCAGGTCGGCCGGACGGACTTCGCGCCAGTTGTAGTCAGGCGAACAGGCCGCCGTCAGACAAAGAAGCACCGCCAGCAGGCTATGCTGGCACCAGGACAGACGAAAGGAAGTCAACATGCTCTATGAATTCAAATGCAAGGTGGCCGGCACGGTCACCATGACCCAGCCGGTGGCTGAAAGACTGCTGAAAATCATCGGCAAGCCCCCCGCTGCGGCCGGCGTGTTCGAACCGCAGCACCTGCCCGCCGCCATCAGTGCGCTCGAGACCGCGGTCTTTCGGGCGGGCGCGGTCGACGATGAACCGGCTGGCGAAGACGACGAAGAGCATTCGGCACAAGGTGGATCGGCAGGGGTCAGTCTGCGGCAAAGGGCCTGGCCGCTGATCGATCTGATGAAGACGGCACAGGCGGCCGGCGAGCGGATCACGTGGGGAGTCTGAAGGGCGCACCCCCCGGGACATCGGACTGCCTGTCGTCAGATCCCCGGGCCGGAACGAGCCAGCGATTATAGGCGGCGTTCGACGCTCAGCGGCGCGCTCCTCGGAAAGCCTTCAGCCATCGCGAGCGCGGCACCCCTCTCGGCAGGGTGGTGATCCGGGTCGGCTAGAACTCCATGTCCAGTTCATCGATCTCCTCGGGTTCCTGCAGCGCGGCGGCCTTCCATTCCTGCATTTCGGGCATCGTCAGGATGGTCTCGCCGTAGCGGGCGCACTGTGGGTCGAGCGCCACGTCGTAAGTGCGAAACCGCGTGCACACCGGCGCGTACATGGCGTCGGCCAGGCAGCGCCGCGCGCCGAACAGGTACGGTCCGCCATAGGTGTCCAGGCACTCGCGCCAGATCTGCGTGATCCGCTCGATGTCGCCCTGGGCGCGCGTCCAGATCTTGTACCTCGGGAAATGCGCGCGCAGGTTCATCGGCAAGGCCGAGCGAAGGCTGCTGAAGCCGGCATGCATCTCGCCGGCGATTGCCCGGCAGTGGGCGCGCGCGGCACGCTGCTCGGGCAGCAGCCCGGCCTTCGGGAAGGCTTCGTTCAGGTACTCGCCGATCGCCAGCGTGTCCCAGACCTTCACACCCTCATGTGTCAGGCAGGGCACCAGGATCGAGGGTGACAGCAGCAGCAGCTCCTGGCGCGACTGGTCGTCGGGGACGATCACCCGCGCGTCGACGTCCAGGCCCGCGAAACGCACCAGCAGCCAGCCGCGCAACGACCACGACGAGTAGTTGCGGCTGCTGATGCTCAGGGTTGCCCGAGGCGTCGGGACAGGTCTTCTCTTAGGTTCGGGCATGTCGGGGATTCCTGGCGGTGGGCGTTCGCGGTTCCGCGATGGATACCGTCCTGCGCACCGCAGTCGCACGCAAGGCATGTGCCATGGCTGTGGAGCACACCGGACCCGCCGGCGCCGACGATTCGGACCCACGAAGGCGCACGACGCACCACGCGTGTGCTGGACCGGAACTTGCATGACGTCCGGCATGATCTACCAGACCTACCAGAGCTTCACGGACCTGATGTGGCCGTTCCGGACCATGGCGCAGGCGGCCTTGCCAGTCCTGGCGGGGGGCGGCTCCGGCCCGGGCGAAATCGCTTCGGTGCGCCGGCTGTCCGCTGAGCTCGAAGTGTTCGCGCTGGGCACGCTCACCCATCAGCGGCCCTCCTTCGGCCTGGATACCGTGACCAGCGGCGGGGTCGAGGTGTCCGTCACCGAGGAGGCCGTCCTGACCCTGCCCTTCGGCACCCTGCTGCGCTTTCGCAAGCAGGAGAACGGCCTCGCCAGGCCTCGGGTGCTGGTGGTCGCTCCGATGTCGGGACACTTCGCGACTCTGCTGCGCGAAACCGTGCGCACGCTGATGGCCGATCACGACGTCTACATCACCGACTGGCACAACGCCCGCTCGGTGCCGATGATGCATGGCGACTTCGGCCTGGACGAATACATCGACTACGTCATGCAGTTCCTGCGGGCGATGGGGCCCGGCGCGCATCTGCTGGCCGTCTGCCAGCCTTGCGTGGCGGCCCTTGCCGCCGCGGCGGTCATGGCCCAGGACGCCGATCCGGCCGCGCCGATCAGCGTCACCCTGATGGCAGGTCCGGTCGATTGCCGCGTCAGCCCGACCGACGTCAACCGGCTCGCCGTCGAGCGGCCGATCGAATGGTTCTCGCAGAACCTGATCGGCGTGGTGCCACTGCGCTATCCCGGGGCCTTGCGCCGGGTCTACCCGGGGTTCATGCAGCTCACGGCCTTCATGAGCATGAACCTGAATCGCCACCTGAACGCCTTCGCGCAGCTGTACCGCGACCGCGTGGGAGGCGATCACGACAAGGTCGATGCGACCCGCGCGTTCTATGAGGAGTACTTCGCGGTCGCCGATCTGCCGGCCGAGTTCTATCTCGAGACCGTGCAGAAGGTGTTCCAGGAGTACGCATTGGCCCGCGGCCACCTGCGCTGGCGCGACCGGATCGTGCAGCCCGCGGCGATGCGCCGCACCGCGCTGCTGACCGTGGAAGGCGAACGCGACGACATCTGCGGAATCGGCCAGACGCTCGCTGCGCAGGAGTTATGCACCAGCATCAAGCCCTGGCTGCGCACCCACTACGTGCAGCCGGGCGCCGGCCATTACGGGGTGTTCAGCGGCCGGCGCTGGAGCCAGCACATCTACCCGGTCGTGCGCGAGACCATCCAGATCGCCGAAAGCACCTTCGGCGCGAACTGAGCGCCGCCCCGGCCGGCGGCCCTGGCGGCGCCGGATCACCACAGCTTGACGCACGGTCCGCGATAGATGAAGTCGCCCGAGGGCCGGCCGGCGGCCGGCACGCCCGCATCCTCGATAGAGACGGCCAGGTACGGAATCTTGGACAGCACGTCCTCGGCCGACGCGACCAGTTCGAGCCGGCCCTTGTCCTTCGTCGGCAGGTCGCCCAGCGCACGCGGCTCGCCGCCCGCTGGCAGCGCCCACAGGCGCAGGATCTTGCCGGCCGCCAGGGTCTGGGGACGCAGCACCTTGATGTGGACGTCCCTCTGATAGCGCTGCGCGCTCACCAGGAAGGCTGGTACCTGGCCGGCATCGGACAGCACCGCCACATAACTTTGCGCCAGTCCGCCCATCCCCGCCGTCTGCGCGGGCGCCGGCTGCCACCAGCGCGGCCCGAACTGCGTCACGCCCAATGCCAGGAACAGGCCCAGCGCCACCAGCGCCCCGCTGCGCCAGAACACAAGGTTCTGCCACCAGCCCGAAGTCGCGGCCCTTGCACCGTCCGTCGCCGATGCGCGCGAGGCCGGCTGCACTCGCAGTTCGATCGAGCGCCAGACGCGGTCCGACGGTGGACGCGGCGGCAGCTGCTCGGCAAAGGGCAGCAGCTGCTCTTCAGCGGCCCGCAGCGCGCGGCGCGCCGCCGGCGAATCGAGCACGATTTTTTCGAAGCGGCGGCGTGAACGGGGCGGCATCGTGCCCAGCACATAATCGGCGGCCAGTCGGGCCAGCAGTTCGGGATTCGAATAGTTCATCGCGCGCCCCTCATGCCGCCGCGTGCTGCTGCATGCAGCGGCCGAGCTTTTCCAGTCCGCGCCGCACCCACGCCTTGACCGTGCCCAGAGGCTGCTCGAGGTGGGCGGCCAGCTCCTGATGCGACAGGCCCTGATAGAACGCCAGTGCGATGCTCTGGCGCTGGCTCGGCTCCAGCCGGTCCATGCAGTGGCGCAGCTGCCGGGCATCGGCCGCGGCAACCAGCATCTGCAGCGGCGAAGGGCCCTCGTCCTCGATCTCCCGCTGCGCGTCATCCTCGTTCTCGCTGTCCTCGCGGGTCAGCGACACCTCGGGTTTCTGCGAACGCAGCGTGTCGATTGCACGGTTGCGCACGATGCTGGTCAGCCAGGTCATCGGATGGCACTCGGTGCCGATGAAGCTGTCGGCGCGCTGCCAGATGCTGACGAAGGCCTCCTGCAGCACATCTTCGGCGAGCTGCTGGCGGCGCAGGATCCGAAGCGCCACCGGGTACAGCCTGGCCGACGTGGCGTCGTAGAGCTGCTTGAAGGCTCGCTGATCCTTGAGCGCCGAGCGGGCGATCAGGTCACTGAGTGTCTGGGCGTCGGGGCTGGCCACGGCTGGCTCCTTGCGGCGTGAGAGGGGTGCGCAGCGCCTGGGTCACTTGCGCACATCGATGATCTGTTCGGCCCGGGCGATCGGCGCTTTCGCGGCGGCCTCAAAGGCCTCCTGGATCTCGCCGATGCTGCGCAGACGGATGTCCTCGAAGTCGGGCCAGCGCAGCGGCGGGGGCAGATCCTGATAGACCTCACGCGGCGCCACCAGGCAGGAGATGGTCTGCTGGCGTGCATCCCGGGCCGCCGGGATCTTGAACGGCTGACCACCGGGCAGGGTCAGCGGCACGTTGGCCTCGATCCGGGGGTCCGCGACGAAGCGGTTCGGGAAGAAGCGCTGGATCGGACCGCCGGCGGTGTTCTGCAGGTAGCAGTACAGATAGCCCGGTTCAGTCGACGTGACGCTCAGCGTGATCGCCTCGCCCGGAGTGAACTGGCGCTTGCTGGCCGCCAGGCTCAGCTGACCGGTGCGCGGCGGTGGCGGGGCGGGCGGCGCGGCAGGGGCGTTTGCGGCGGCGGAACCGGCCGCGGCCTGAGTGCCAGGGGCGCCCGCGGGCGGGGTAGGCGGCTCGCCGGTGCTGAAGGGCTGCGCCGGCGCCTTGGGAGCCGGACGGTTCAGAAAGGCCGTGAAAAAGGCCAGATCGGTCGGCGCGTCCTCTGCCATGCCCAGACCGCGCTTGTAGGCGCCCAGCGCCGACTCGAAGGCGCTGCTGGTCTTGCCGGACAGCGCGCCGTCGAAGAACTTGCGGTTGCGCAGCTGTTCCTGGAAGAACCGGGTCCGGTCGGCCGGGTCGCGCATCGAGACGAACCAGTCTTCGGTCTCGCGCAGCACCTCGGGCGAATCGGCCGCCACCTTCAGGCACTTCCAGTAGGGCAGCCGCAGCAGCTTGCCGGTGAGTTCGATCGCCGACAGTTCGACCATGTTGCGCAGCGCCTGCGCCGTCGCGTCATTGCGGGTATAGGCCATCTGGAAGGTGATGCCGACCTTGCGGATCTGCGCGGTGCCATCGGAGGCGCCGGCGTCCTCGCGGCCGATCACGATGGTGTTCTTGGAGCTCACGCCGGGCACCACGGTCAGGTCAGGGACGGTGATCATGCTCGCGTCGAAGCCCATCACATTGGCCTGGGCGCTGCGCCCGCCGCGCAGGCCGAACAGACTGCCCAGGAACACGCCGATGCTGGCATCGCGCTTGACGACCTCTTCGTCGAACTGGGTGATCGAGCCGCGCAGATCGTACTGGGGCATCACGCCGAACAGGCTCTTCTGCTGGAGCTGCAGCAGAAAATTGACGACGTTCTGGTTGTCCTGCCCGAAGGTGCTGACCTTGATCGCGCGGCTGCGCCGGGTCATGTCCGAGAACGCGGACACCATCATGTCGCGGGTGCCCACACCCAGCCGTCGGGTGTTGTCCTGCAGGTCCTCGAGCATGATCGACACATCGCGCACGCCGTAATCGAACAGCTGCTCGTCCATGCAGCGCAGGCCGTCGCTGAAATCGGTCACGTTGCGCTGGGGCGTGACGCCCGGGCCGACCCGTGCCGCAGCGAGGTCTCGATCGTTGCGCTTGTCGACTGGCGAGGCGCAGGCGGCCAGCAGGCTGACCAGCAGGAGGGGGACCAGGGACTTCGGTTTCATGACGTGCTCCGCATGCTTCGGTGTCAATCTGCAAATACTCTACGGTGGCTCACATTAATCGGCATGCCCCGGCGCGGCCGAGGCACACCGTACCCTGCACCGGTTCAGCGCGCCACCAGAACCGGGTCGGCGAACACTTCGAGCACCCGGCGATACCGGTCGCCCACGCCGTTGGCGTTCAGGTTCAGGCGCCAGCCGTCGGCCGCGGTGGCGTTGGG
>DAONCJ010000196.1:0-6772 GCA_035401985.1 Burkholderiaceae bacterium
ACTGGAACCGCTATCCCGGCGCGCGCTGCGATGTCGAAAGCCTCGAATACTCGTATTCGTTCTCGGAAGAACTCCAGCAGCAGTGGGACTGGAAGGAACGTTACGCGTCGCAGCCCGAGATCCTGAGCTACGCCAACCACGTGGCCGACCGGTTCGATCTGCGCCGCGACATCGCCTTCGACACCCGCGTGCAGAGCGCCGAGTTCGACCCGCAGGCCAACGAATGGACGCTGCGCACCGATCGTGGCGACGTGGCTCGTGCGCCGCATTGCATCCTGGCCGTCGGATGCCTGTCGCTGCCGCGCCTGCCCGAGTTTCCGGGTCGCGACAGCTTCAAGGGACGCCTGTATCACACCGGCCTGTGGCCCCAGGAAGGGGTCGACTTCACCGGACTGCGGGTCGGAGTGATCGGCACCGGCTCATCGGGCATCCAGGCCATACCGCAGATCGCCCGCCAGGCGGCTCACCTGCACGTGTTCCAGCGCACGCCAAACTACAGCCTGCCCGCGGTCAACCACCCGCTCGATCCGCAGGCCGTGGCCAAGGTCAAGGCCGACTACGCCGATCTGCGCGCGCGGGCCCGCAAGGCACCTGCGGGTGTCGCGGGGTTCGCCATCCCGACGCGTTCGGCCCTCGAAGATCCGCCCCCGGTGCGCCAGCAGGTCTACGAGAACGGCTGGGTGCGCGGCACCACCGGGTTCACCCGGCTGTACAAGGACCTGCTCACCGACCCGGCGGCCAACGACACGGCCGCCGAGTTCGTCCGCAACAAGATCCGCTCGATCGTCAAGGATCCGGCAGTGGCCGAACGGCTCACGCCGACCGACCATTTCATCGGCACCAAGCGCATCTGCCTGGACACCGACTACTTCGAGACCTACAACCGCGACAACGTCACGCTGGTCGATGTGCGGCGCGACCCGATCGAAGCGATCACCCCGGGCGGCATCCGCACGACCGAACGCGAATACGCGCTCGACGCGATCGTGATGGCCACCGGCTTCGACGCCATGACCGGCGCGCTGCTGGCGATCGACATCCGCAACGGCGCCGGCGCCACGCTGGCGCAAAAGTGGGCTGACGGGCCGCGCACCTATCTCGGCCTGATGACCGCGGGCTTTCCGAACCTGTTCGTGATCGCCGGCCCGGGCAGCCCGTCGGTGCTGACCAACATGATCAGCTCGATCGAACAGCATGTCGATTGGATCACCCGCTGCATCGCCGACTTGCGGGCCCGGGGCGTCAAGCGCATGGAAGCCGAACCACAGGCCGAAGCGCAGTGGGTCGAGCACGTCAACAGCGTCGCCGACCAGACGCTGCTGCCGCGCGCCAACTCGTGGTATGTCGGCGCCAATGTGCCCGGCAAGCCGCGCGTGTTCATGCCTTACCTCGGTGGCCTGCATGTGTACCGCGCCCGCTGCGAGGAGGTCGCCGCCCGCGACTACGAAGGCTTTGCGCTGAACCGCTGAGCCGCCACCCCTGAGCCGCCACCCTTCTTCATTGTCTTAACGCGGGACCTGCCCGCTGCTGGAGCTGCCGATGAGTTATGACGCCCCCTTTGCTGGCCTGAAGGTGATCGACCTGAGCCAGGGCATTGCCGGACCTTATGCGGGCATGCTGCTGGCCCAGCATGGCGCGCAGGTGATCAAGGTCGAAGGCCCCGGGGATGGCGACTGGAGCCGGGTGCTGGGCGTGCGCTATGGCGACCACTCGGCGTTCTCCATCGTCGGCAATCTGGGCAAGCGGGCGGTCGGCATCGATCTGAAGCATGACGAGGGCAAGGCCGTGCTGTGGCGGCTGCTGGCGGGAGCCGATGTCTTCATCGAGGGGTTCAGGCCCGGTGTGATCAAGCGCCTCGGCTTCGACTACGAGGCCGTGTCGGCGCGCGAACCGGGGATCATCTACCTGTCGATCTCGGGCTTCGGACAAAGCGGGCCGCTGATCGGCCGTCCGGCGATGGACCCGGTGCTGCAGGCCTTCACCGGCCTGACCGGCGAGAACCACGGCGAAGACGGCATTCCCCATCGTGTGCCGGTGATCCCGATCGACATGTCGACAGCGCTGTTCGCCTTCCAGGGCCTGTCGGCAGCGCTTTACGCGCGCCGCAACGAGTCACGCGGACGCTACCTCGACGCGAGCCTGATGCAGGCGGCCGCCGGGCTGCAGGCGATCCGGATGATGTCCTCGTACCTGGAGGGTGGCACGGTGCGCCCGGGCGGCGTGCCTCAGGGCATCTTCAAGACCGCTGACGGCTGGATGTCGATCACCGCCATTCACGACCGCGAGTGGCTGGCCCTTTGCAGCGCGCTGGCGCAGCCAGAACTGGCCGCCGACCCGCGTTTCGCCACCCCCACGCTGCGCTACGAGAACGAGGCGGTGCTGCTGCCAATCCTGCGCGCGATCATCGAGCCCCAGTCGACCGCCTCGCTGTCCGAGCGTCTGTCGGCGTCCGGCCTGCTGTTCGAGCAGGTCAACCGCTACGGTGAATTCCTGAAGGAGCCGCAGGTGGTCGAGACCGGCGCCATCGCCTGGCTTAGCCAGCCGGGCCTGGACCGCAAGGTCCCGATAGCCAACCTGCCGGGCATGGGCCGATTCGAGGACGGCTCGGCGCGGGCCACTTCGCCGCGGGTCGGCCAGGACACGGCCGCCGTGCTCGGCGAGCACGGATACAGCGCGGCAGAAATCGATGGCCTGGCGGCGCGCGGCGTGATCGATGTGGGGCTCTGAACCAGTGAGCGCATCCCTTGCTGAAAAACACTCGCAGGCGCAGCGCCACCCGCGGCGCGCCGCCTGGTGCTCGCGACGCTGCTCGCCGGCGTCGCCGCGTCGGCGCCGCAGCTCGCCTGCGCTGACGACTATCCGGCCCGGCCCATCCGTCTGGTCGTGCCCTTTCCGGTGGGCGGCAGTTCCGACAACATCGGCCGCATGCTGTCGGACAAGCTGGCGCCGATCCTCAAGCAGCCGGTGGTGGTCGAGAACAAGGCGGGCGCCGGCGGCATGATCGGCACGGATGCTGTCGCCAAGTCGCCAGCCGATGGCTACACGCTGGTGCTGGTCGACGTGTTCCACACGACCACGCCGGTGTACACGCGCAAGATGCCGTATGACGCCGTCAAGGACTTCACGCCCGTGTCGCTGATCGCGCGCTCGCCGATCTTCCTGGTGGCCAGCCCGGCGTTCGAGCCGAAGACGATGCGCGATCTGATGGGCTGGGCCAAAGCCAATCCAAGCAAGCTCACGGTGGCGATCGCAGGCACCGGCAGCGTGGTGACCGATCTGTTTCGCGCCCGCTCGCAGCTTCAGTTCACGACGGTGCCCTACAAAGGCGCGGCGCCGGCGATCCAGGACCTGATGGGTGGCCAGGTCAACCTGTTCCTGTCGACGATGGCCAGCGCCGGCACGCAGGCGCGTGCGGGTCGGGTGCGGGTGCTGGCGGTGACCGGCAGCAGGCGCAATGCCGACTTTCCCGATGTGCCCACGTTTGCCGAGACCGGCATCCCGGGCATGGACTACGAGCAGTGGTTCGGAGTGCTCGGCCCGGCGAACCTGCCCAAGGCCACGGTCGACAAGCTGTCGTTGGCGATCGCCCAGGTGCTGCGGATGCCCGACGTGCGCGAGCGGCTGGCCGGCATGGCGCTCGAAGTCGCCACCCCTGGACAGGACGAGATGCGGCGCAAGGTCGAGGGCGATTTCACGCAGTGGCAGAAGCTCGCCCGCGAGCTGGACATCAAGCCGCTCGATTAGGCCCGGCCCGACTTAGGCCCGGGCCCGGCGAATCCCGTGCCCGACCCGGCGCGCACCGACTAGGCTCGCGCCTTGCGAGGCTCCTTGCCTGGCGGCTCGCCGCGCCAAGCCAGAAATCCCCTGACCAGTCGCTCCAGGGCCTGCTCGATTTCGACGCGCGGCGGCTTGCCCGCCGCATCGCCGATCGACGCCCTGATGACACCGCCAAAGGCATGCGTCAGCACGAAGGCCTCGGCGCGCGACAAGCGCTGCGGCTTGCCATCGGGACCGGGGACTTCAGCACCCGCCAGCAGGCTGGCGAACAGGGCCGGCATCGCGTCGAGCTGGGCGAGACCCTCCTGCGCGAGCTGATGCTCGAGCAGCACCCGGTGCACCCGGGTGCGGCCGCCGAACGCGCCGAACACCGCCGCGATCATCTCGCGGGCATTCGCGCCGGGCTGGCTCGGGCCGGGTGCAGCCAGCAGTTCGATGATCCGGGCGCTCACCGCCTTCGCTTCACGCTGGCCAAGGGCGGCCAGGATCGCCTGCTTGTTCGGGAAGTACTGGTAGAGCGTGCCGATGCTGACCCCGGCGATCTCGGCGACCCGGTTGGTGCTGAGCGCCGTAAGGCCGTCGCGGTCGATGATCCGGATGGCCGCCTCCAAAATGAGCTCGACCTTCTCCAGTGACCGGCGCTGCGCCGGAGTGCGTCGCCCAAGTGACTGATTTGCAGGCGGTTTTGCGGGCATGAGCGGCCTTCCAGAACGCGAGTGGCGAAAAATGAGCTTAGCTCATATTCTGAACGTCCTGACCTGAGCCCCCGAAAGACTGTCCATGGAATCGCTCGTTGTGCTGCAGTTCGCGATCACCGGTGTGCTGCTGGTGTTCGCGATGATCGAAGGCCTGGTGCTTCAGTCGCGAAGCCCCGGCGGCTTCGACTGGGCCGAAGCCTGGCTGTCGATCAGCGATCAGATCGGCCGTCAGCTGCTCGCGCTGCTGCCGCTGAACCTCGCCGTGCCGGTGATGGCCTGGGCCTGGCAGCTTCGCCTGACCACCGTGCCACTGGACGGCTGGGCCGCGTTCGCGCTGCTGTTCGTCGGCCTCGAGTTCTTCTACTACTGGTACCACCGCACAGCGCACCGCGTGCGGTTCTTCTGGGCCAGTCATGCCGTGCACCACTCGCCCAACCAGTTGAACCTGTCGACCGCCTTCCGGCTCGGCTGGACCGGCAAGCTGACCGGCAGCGGACTGTTCTTCGTGCCGCTGGTGCTGCTCGGCTTCAAGCCGACCGTGGTCGTGACCGCGCTGGCCCTGAACCTGCTCTATCAGTTCTGGATCCACAGCACCTGGATTCCGAAGCTCGGAGTGCTCGAGTACGTGCTCAACACGCCCTCGGCGCACCGCGTGCACCATGCGTCGAATGTGGACTACCTCGACGCCAACTACGGCGGCGTGCTGATCGTCTTCGATCGCCTGTTCGGCACCTACGTCGCCGAGCGCGACGACCTGCCCTGCGTGTACGGGCTGGTCAAGCCGATGCGCTCGCACAACCTGCTGGTGGTGGAGTTCCATCAATGGATGGCACTGGCGCGCGATCTGCGTCGGACCAAGGGGTGGCGCGCCTGCGCCGGACTGCTGCTGCGCCCGCCGGGCTGGTCGCCCGAAGGCGCGCATCAGACGACCGAGGCGATGCGCGAGTTCCAGGGCGCTGGCGGGACGATGTCCATCAAGGCGGGCAGCGGCCGACTTCAATCCGCCGACGGCCCCCGGATGCTCAAGCCCGATGCGCAGCCAGATGTTCCAGCAGCAGTTCGTTGATCCGCTGCGACTGCTGATCGGTCGAAAAATGCCCGACCCCGGGCAGCGTGACGAAGCGGTACGGCCCGCTGACGAACTCGGCCGTGCCATGCGCCGCCGCGGGGCTCACTGACGAATCGGCGTCCCCCCAGACATACAGCGTGGGCACCGTGATGACGCCGGTGGCCACGCGCAGTTCCTTCTGGGCGCGATACCACGCGAGCGCCGCCTCGATGGCCTCGGGGCTGCCCAGCACCGACACATAGAGCTCGACCGCATCGGCCGGCACACCGGCGTCGATGAGGCCACGCCGCAGCCGGCGCGCACCGTCGGCCAGCAGCATCGGACCGGTGCTGGCATCCAGAAAAGCGCGATGGTGACGCGAGCGGTGCTTCTGGTC
Source organism: Burkholderiaceae bacterium (assembly GCA_035401985.1). Classification (GTDB taxonomy): domain Bacteria; phylum Pseudomonadota; class Gammaproteobacteria; order Burkholderiales; family Burkholderiaceae_E; genus Quisquiliibacterium. The sequence continues at coordinate 5,921 of DAONCJ010000196.1, forward strand.
GCCGTCGGGATTGGCCAGCGCGCGCACGAACGCCGACGGATGCGGGCGCGACAGGATGGTCAGCGACGCCAGGCGATCGGCATGGCGGTCCGCCACGCCCCAGGACACCTGGCCGCCCCAGTCATGGCCGACCAGATGGAAGCGGCCCTGCTCGTGGCCGCAGGCCGCCGCGATGTCGATGACATCGCTGACCAGATGATCGTAGTGGTAGTTCGCGAGGTCGGACGGGTCGGGTCGGGCGCCAGGCGAATAGCCGCGCTGGTCGGGCGCGACCACCCGGTATCCGGCCGCGGCCAGCACCGGCAGCTGCTCGCGCCAGGTGTGGCGCGACTGCGGATAGCCGTGCAGCATCACCACCAGTTCACCGCTGGCCGGGCCGGCCACCCAGGCGTCGAAAACCAGACCGGTGCGGGTGGTGATGCGGGTGATGTCGGGAGGCGTCGATGCGGGCATGGTGACTTCCGTGAGGTGGTCGAGGTGGTCGAGGTGGCGAAAATCAGGCTGCGGCGCCAGGGCCCGGCCCGGGCGCGGGTGCGATGCCCTTGCACAGCGCGGCCAGGATGTCAGCCGCCGGCTCGGCCCGGCAGCCGCTGGCATTCTGGCCCGACCACAAGGGCGTGAACTCGCCGCTGCCCAGCGACTCGGCACGGGCTCGCAGCGGCCCGATGGCCGCTCCCGCGGTCGGAAACGCCGGGGCCAGCGCACTGATCGGGCCGATCTCGCGGATCAGACGGTTGACGATGCCGCGCGCGGGCCGACCGGTGAATACGTTGGTCAGCGCGGTGAGGCGGGCGCCTTCGCCGGCCAGCGCCGCCCGATGGATCGGCGTGGTGTCGGCCTCGGGGCACAGCA
>DAONCJ010000197.1:0-6708 GCA_035401985.1 Burkholderiaceae bacterium
CGACCAGGCGCCGTACGGCCGGCCGGTCGACCCGGTCTTCGCGCAGCGGTGTGACGATCGGAATCCAGATCCCGGAAAACTCAGACATGACTTATCCCCTGTTGTGAACGATGACGGTTCGCCGGCGCCCGCAGGGTGGCGGCTGACGTCTCGAGGGGATGCTGTAATGCGGCTCGGTGGAGCCCTTGCCCGGTCCGTCAGGTCGCTCACCCGACGGACACCTGCCTGCCCGTCAGATGAGCAGACGTTTTTTCGCTTTGACGCCCTGGCCGGCCATGACGGACGCGGCTTGCGTCCAGGCGCACGCCTGCTGCCGGTGCAATGACACGGCGGGCAGGCTGGCGAAGGGGACGCGGGAAGATGGCAAGGGGCGGCTCGGTTGAAACGTGCGTTCAGTTTAGCCGCGGATGACCGCCTGCGTCAGGCGTTTTCCCGGACCACTCGCCACTGTCCACCCTCGTGCTCCAGCAGGGTCACCGAACCGAAGTCGAGCTTCATGCCGGCAAAGCGCTGCAGCGGCTCGCCACGCACCTGCTTGATCAGCGTCTGGATGATGCCGGCGTGCGACAGCACCGCAACCGCCGGGCGCGGGGCAACCGGCGTGCCTGCGTCCGGTGCGGGCGTGATCGACTGCAGGAAGCGCCAGCCGCGGGCGGCCAGCTCATCGACCGTTTCGCCGCCGGGCGGGCGCCAGTGCCTGATGTCGTCTCGCCAGGCGTCGATTTCATCGCGCGGGATGGCGCTCCAGGGCTTTCCTTCCCAGTTTCCGAAGTGCATTTCGGCCAGCAGCGGGTCGGTCACGGGCTCGGGCCATGGCGAGCCCGCCAGCGCCTGCGCAACGCGCGCGCAGCGCGACAGCGGACTGGTGTAGACCTGCAGGGGTGTAGGCCCGTGGGCGCTGCCGTGCAGGGCGCGCAGGCGCTCGACCACCTGGGCGAAATGGGCGTCATCGGTGCCGACGTCGGTGCGACCGTAGCAGGTGCCCTCGGGCACTGCCGGCTTGGGATGGCGGATCAGCCAGACTTTCATGGATTTCCTTGACGGGTATCGTGCGGCATCGGCTCAATCGATCTGGTCGGCGGCCGGCGCCTCGAGCGCCCCCGATTCGATGCCCATCGCCAGAATGGCCAATGCACCGATCAGGAACGCCAGCTCGGCCAGCTGCTGCACGGCGCCCAGGCAGTCCCCCGTGTAGCCGCCCAGCCGCCGCCCGATGCGCCGTCGCATCCAAGCGGTCATCGCGAATGCTGCGGCACCGGCTGCGGCGAACACCGGCAGCTCGCCTGTCCAGATGGCCGCCAGGACGGCCGGTGCGAGGGCAAGGCCGATCGCCACCAGGGCATCCTGGCGTGAGAGATCACGGGCGATCGGCTTGGCGATACCCTCGGCGGCGCCTTCATGGGCATAGGGAAGCGTGGCCATCACAGCCACCGCGCAGCCGCGCGACAGCGAGGCGGATGTGACGAGCAGGATGCCGATCCAGCTCGGGTCGATGGCGGCCAGCGTCTGAAAGCGGCCGATCAGCATCATCACCAGCGCTGCCGCCCCGTAGGTGCCGATGCGCGAGTCGCGCATGATCTCGAGCAGCCTGGCCTTGTCGTGATGGCCCCCCATGGCGTCGCAGTAATCGGCCAGCCCGTCTTCATGGAAGGCGCCGGTGAGCATCAGTCCCGCCGCCATGGCGATCATCAGCGCCACCGAGTGCGGCAGCACCAGACCGCAGCCGGCGTAGACGATGGCGGTCAGACTGGCGACGATCAGGCCGACCACCGGGAAGTAGCGCGTTGCCGGGGCAAGCTGCGCGGGGTCGTGACCCAGCCACTGCGCCAGTCGGCCGGTGACCGGCAGACGCGAGTAGAACTGGACAGCGACCAGGAGCAGGCGGATCTGCAGCATGTCAGGCGTCCGTCGCGCGGCTGACGCCGGCCTGCTCGAAGCTCGCCATCTCGGTCAGCAGGCGCGCCGCCGCGCGCAGCAGCGGCATCGCCAGCGCGGCGCCCGAGCCCTCGCCCAGACGCATGCCCAGATCGAGCAGCGGCCGGGCGCCCAGCGCCGCCAGCGCATGGCGGTGACCGGGCTCGGCCGACCGGTGGGCGAAGACGCAGCCTTCGAGCACCCGTGGACGGCGCCGCCAGGCGACCAGCAGCGCTGCAGTCACCACGTAGCCGTCGATCACCACGACGCAGCCTTGCGCCACGGCGGCCTCGATTGCGCCGACCAGCATCGCGATTTCTGAGCCGCCCATCGCGGCCAGTGCGGCAAGCGGAGGACGTGCGTCCGCATGGCGCACGAGGGCTGCCTCGATGACCGAGCGTTTGTGTTCGAGCCGCGATCCGTCCAGCCCGGTGCCGGGTCCGACGCACTCGGCCGCAGAAAGGTCCAGCAGACGCGCCGTGAGAGCAGCGGCGCTGGATGTGTTGCCGATCCCCATCTCGCCCAGGCCGATCGCTTGTGCGCCGTGCCGCTGGATCGCCGCCCGTGCATGCGCGGCGCCGCGCTCGATCAGCAACTGTGCCTGCGCTTCGGACATGGCCGGGGCACGGGCGAAATTGGCGGTGGGCCGGCCCACGCCCGCATCGATCACCTCCAGCGCGATGCCGTTGGCGCGGGCGAACACGTTCACCGCGGCGCCGCCTGCTCGAAAGTTGTCCAGCATCTGCGCCGTGACCTGCGCCGGATAGGCCGACACGCCTTCCTCGACGATGCCATGGTCGGCGGCGAAGACCAGCAGGGCGGTCCGCTCTACCGCGGGGGTCGTGGTGCCCTGGCAGAGCGCAATCGTGCGCGCCAGATCCGTCAGGCCGGCGAGCGCGCCGGCGGGCATCGTCTTGGCCGCGAGGGCGGCGTCGATCTGTGCGCCGAGCCGCGTCCTTTCCGCGTCGAGCGCGAAGTCCAGGCACATGGGGCACAGGCAGCCGGCACTGGCATCCAGTGCGCGCAAGGCGGGCCTGAGCGTGCACCAGCAGCCCGCTTCTGCCACGCCGCAGGCGAACGCAGCGCCACAGCGCGCGCACACGCAGGGCATCGCAGTGGCAGCGGGTCGAGGATCAGCCGGTCGGGAGAGGGCGGGCATCGTGAAGCGGGACGGCGCGGGAGAGGGCGGGCATCGTGAAGCGGGACGGCGCGGAAGCGCAGCAGGGCTGTCGTAGAATCCCGGACATCTTAGCCGAGCACGATTGCGCGAATACCCGCCACCATGACCACCGACTCCCAATCCGCCCTGCAGGCCATCGCCGCACACCAGAAGGTCGAGATCCTCGCCGAGGCAATGCCGTACATCCGGCGCTTCCATGGCAAGACCATCGTGGTGAAGTACGGCGGCAATGCCATGACCGACGACAAGCTCAAGGAAAGCTTCGCCGAAGACGTGGTGATGCTCAAGCTGGTCGGCATGAATCCGGTGGTCGTGCACGGCGGCGGCCCGCAGATCGAGCAGCTGCTGGCCAGGATCGGCAAGAAGGGCGAATTCGTGCAGGGCATGCGGGTGACCGATGCCGAGACCATGGACATCGTCGAGATGGTGCTGGCCGGCCAGGTCAACAAGGAGATCGTCGAGCTGATCAATCACGCCGGTGGCAAGGCGGTCGGTCTCACCGGTCAGGACGGCGGCCTCATCCGGGCACGCAAGATGACCCTGTCGTCGCGCGAAAAGCCAGGCGAGCAGATCGACATCGGCCAGGTCGGCGAGATCGAGACGCTCGATCCTGCCGTGATCCAGACCCTCAGTTCGAACGGCTTCATTCCGGTGATCGCGCCGATCGGCTCGGGCCGCGACGGCGAGACCTACAACATCAATGCCGATGTGGTGGCCGGCAAGGTGGCCGAAGTGCTGAAGGCCGAAAAGCTGGTGCTGCTGACCAACACGCCCGGGGTGCTCGACAAGAACGGCAACCTGATCACCGGCCTGACGGCCCGCCAGATCGACGACCTGTTCGCCGATGGCACGATTTCGGGCGGCATGCTGCCCAAGATCTCCTCCGCGCTCGATGCGGCCAGGGGCGGCGTCAACGCGGTGCACATCGTCGATGGTCGGGTGGACCACTGCGTGCTGCTCGAGATCCTCACCGACCTCGGGGTGGGCACGATGATCCGCTCGCACTGATCGCGTCCGCGGCCCGCACTCCCATCCACCAGCCTGCCCCCCGCTTGCCCGCCGCACCGGTCTGGCTGCTCGACCTCGACAACACGCTGCACGACGCCGGGCAGCATGTGTTTCCGCGGATCAACACCGCGATGACCGATTATGTGGCGCGCCGGCTGAACCTGCCGCCCGCCGATGCCAGCGATCTGCGCATCGACTACTGGCGCCGTTACGGCGCGACGCTGCTGGGCATGATCCGCCATCACGCGATCGACCCGCACGAGTTCCTGCGCGAGACCCATCCGTTCCCGGACCTCCATCAGCTGGTCGCCCGCAATCACCATCTGCGTGACACGCTGCGTCGCCTGCCGGGCCGCAAGGTGGTCGTGACCAATGGTCCGCGCGCCTATGCCAGTGCCGTGCTGCAGCTGCTGGGCATCGCCGGCATGCTCGATGGCCTCGTCAGCGTCGAGGACATGCGCTTTGCCGGGCGCTGGCATCCGAAGCCCTCGCGGCGCATGTTCCGGCTGATTGCGGCCCGCCTGAGGGTGCCGGCTGCCCGCTGCGTCATGGTCGAGGACTCGATCGCCAACCTGGCCGGGGCCCGTGCGGTGGGCATGCGCACGGTGCTGATCACGGGCATGACCTACCGGTCGGGGGCCGCTGGCTACCGTCCGCGCGCCGGCGCCGGTTCACGGGTGGGGGTTCAGCTACAATCAATTTCACTATTGCCCCGCCTGCGGTCCCGCCTCCGATGAGTCACGTCATAACGCCCATGGTTCGCGCGGTACGCCCGAAGCCGGGCGAGCGTCGGCTGCAGATTCTGCAGACGCTGGCGATCATGCTCCAGGAGCCGGCCGGCGACCGCGTCACCACGGCGGCCCTCGCCGGACGCCTGCAGGTTTCCGAGGCCGCGCTGTACCGGCACTTCGCCAGCAAGGCCCAGATGTTCGAGGGACTCATCGAGTTCATCGAGTCCACCGTCTTCGGCCTGATCAACCAGATCACCAGCAACGACGACGAGGGGCTGCGCCAGCTGCGCGGCATGGTCGCGATGCTGCTGGGCTTTGCCGAGAAGAACCCCGGCATGACCCGGGTGCTGATCGGCGATGCCCTGGTGACCGAGGACGACCGGCTGCAGGAGCGCATCAACCAGCTGATCGACCGCATCGAGACATCGATCAAGCAGAGCTTCCGTCAGGCCATCGCTCAAGGGCGTCTGCCGCCCGACACCGACCCGGTCGCGCGGGCCGGGATCGTGCTGTCCTTCATCCTCGGGCGCTGGCTGCGCTATGCCAAAAGCGGCTTCCGTCGCATGCCGACCGAGCATTTCGAGCACCAGATCGTGTCGCTCATCGGCTGAACTTCCGGACCCTGCGCGCGGCGCGCAGCCGCCGCGCAGGCGTCGCTCACCTTATCCTCCTCGTCACCACGCGGGGCCTGCATCGGGCCCCTGGTTGACATCAAAGGCGGATCACCCGATGAGCGACGACATCACGAGCCTTGGTGCGCTCGAACTCTCCGCGGCCATTCATGCACGGCAGGTTTCCTGCGTGGACGTCATGCAGGCCTACCTTGCGCGCATCGAACGCCTGAACGCCGGCATCAATGCGCTGATCAGCCTGAAGGCCCCCGAGACGCTGCTGGCCGAGGCGCGCCAGATGGATGAGCTTGCCGGGCGCGGCCAGTGGCTGGGCTGGATGCACGGCATGCCGCAGGCGATCAAGGACCTGGCGGCCACCCGCGATATCCGCACCACCTACGGCTCGCCGCTGTATCGCGACTTCCAGCCCGCCGAAGATTCGCTGATCGTCGAGCGGGTGCGGCGCGCCGGCGCAATCGTCATCGGCAAGACCAACACGCCCGAGTTCGGACTGGGCTCGCAAAGTTACAACCCGGTCCACGGCGTCACCCGCAATCCGTACGATCCATCGCTGTGCGCGGGCGGATCCAGCGGCGGGGCGGGCGCGGCGCTGGCCGCACGGCTGCTGCCGGTGGCCGATGGCAGCGACATGGGAGGCTCGCTGCGCAATCCGGCGGCCTACAACAATGTGTTCGGCATGCGGCCCTCGGCCGGGCGCGTGCCCAAGTATCCGGTGCCCGAGGCGTTCATCGAGCAACTTGGCGTCGAGGGCCCGATGGGGCGCAGCGTGCCCGATCTGGCCCGTCTGCTGTCGACCCAGGCGGGGCCCGACCCGCGCGCGCCGCTGTCGCGCAGCGACGATCCGTCGGTGTTCGCGCGGCCGCTCGATGCGTCGATGCGCGGTGTGCGCGTCGGCTGGCTGGGCGATCTTGGCGGCCATCTGCCCTTCGAGCCCGGCATCCTGGACCTGTGTGAACGGGGTCTGAAGGTGCTGGGCGATGTGGGCTGCGAGGTCGAGCCGACCGCCCTGGGCTTTGCACCCGAGCGCCTGTGGGACATGTGGCTGACGCTGCGCAGCTGCGTGGTCGCGGGCGGCCGCTGGGACGACTACGTCGATCCGGCCCGTCGGGCGCTGATGAAGCCCGAGGCGGTGTGGGAGGTCGAGCGCGGCCGCGGCGCCAGCGCGCTGGACGTCTACCGCGCCTCGAAGGAGCGCACCGCCTGGCATCGGCACCTGATCACGCTGTTCCAGCGCTTCGACATC
>DAONCJ010000198.1:0-6696 GCA_035401985.1 Burkholderiaceae bacterium
CGTGGAACACCCGCTCGCGCAGCACCTTGCAGTACAGCACCACCGGCGGATCGCTGGACACCAGCACGAATGCCAGCACCACGCCGATCACGAAGATGAAGGGCACGCTTCGCCGCAGGTTGATGTCCTTGAAGCTGTAGAACGGTGCGTTCGACACCATGGTGACGCCGGCGTAGACCGTGAACGCCCACGCCACCCAGGCCAGATCCTTCGGGGAGGCGGTGATCCATTTGGTTTCGCGCAGATCGGTGACGATCCAGATCAGCCCCATCACCATGGCCGCCGCCGCAGGGCTTGGCAGCCCCTGGAAATAGCGCTTGTCGACCACTCCGATGTTGGCATTGAAGCGGGCCAGCCGCAGCGCCGCCCCCGCGCAATAGACGAAGGCCGCCAGCCAGCCCCACTTGCCCAGCCCGCGCAAGGTCCATTCGTACATGATCAGCGCCGGCGCGGCTCCGAACGAGACCATGTCGGAGAGGCTGTCGTACTGCTCGCCGAACGCGCTCTGGGTGTTGGTCAGGCGCGCGACGCGGCCGTCCAGGCTGTCGAGCAGCATCGCCATGAAGGTGGCGATGGCGGCGTGATCGAAGCGCATGTTCATGCCCTGCACGATCGCGTAGAAACCGCAGAACAGCGACGCGGTTGTGAAGGCGTTGGGCAGCAGATAGATGCCCCGTGCGCGGCGCGGCACCCCGTCCGGTGCGGGCACGGCGCGGGCTGCGCGCAGGGCGCGAAATCGACGGCGCTTGGATTCCATCGGGAGCGTCAGCGCGCGATGCGCGCCGGGCGGCACGCGCGCAGGGCGGCATATCCACGGCGGCAGGTCATCGCTGGTACGGCCCCTGGCGCAACCACTTGGTCGCGATCCATTTCTCGCCCTGGCGCACCGGCACGCCGGCGTGCAGACAGCGCGCGTCGAGGGCGCCTTCGGCATTCATGTATTCGAAGTACAGGGCGCTGCCCCGGCGCGGCCGGACGTCCAGCCCGAGGTCGGGGAAGCGGGTTTCGCCGCCTTCGGTGACGTTGTTCAGATAGATCACCAGCGTGGCAATGCGCTGGCCTCCGGCGCGCAGGACCTCGGCGCTGCCAGGATCGGCCGGATCGAAGTAATCGTGATGCGCCAGATATTCGTTGCCCGGCTTGTAGTACAGGATCTGCAGCGGCTCGCCGTTTTCGATCGGCACGCCGGTCAGGGTGGCAATGCGCTGCTCGAGCCGGGCGACGATGGCGTTTTCGCCGCGCTCGAAATACGTGCCGGCACTGGTGCGCACGGCACTGATCTGATCGGTGCCCGTGGCGCGGTCGACGACAGACGACCGCGTGACCTTGCCGGCCGCCAGCGCGATGAGCTTGTCGCATTCCTGTTCGGTGAGCAGATCCTGGAGGAGCGCGACGTTGGGGTCGGCCAGCGCAAAGCCGATGCCGACCGGACGATCGCCGGCCTGGACCGTGTTCTGTGCCGGGAGGCGGATGGGATCGGCCTTGTAGCCGGACAGCATCTGCGGCGCCTGCTGCTGCACCCGCTCGGTCATGGAGCGCACGACCGAGATCGCCACGCGCGCATAGTGATCCTGGAAACCGTTGTCGCGCATCACCGCCAGCATGTCGGCATCGGTGCAGCCGCGCACCACATTGCCGGCAAGCCAGTCCTGCCACTCGGGGGCCAGGCGGGGAATCGGAGGGGGATCTAGAACCGCGTTCATGGCGCGAAGTATAGCCTCGGGGCGGGTCATGGGGCAGGCCCGGAGGGCCTCCCGTGAATCGCCGGACAACGGCCGCAGGAAGGCCGCCGGATCGCCGCCGAAGCACCGCAGCGGGCGGCGTGTGCGCCCGTGCGGCAGCCGATCAGTTGCGCGACTTAGTTGCGCGACTTGTCGACCAGCTTGTTGGCCTTGATCCAGGGCATCATCGCGCGCAGCTTCTCGCCGACGACCTCGATCTGGTGCTCGCCCATCAGACGGCGGCGCGATAGCAGCGTCGGCGCACCGGCCTTGTTCTCGAGGATGAACTGCTTGGCGTACTCGCCCGTCTGGATACCTTTGAGGACGTCACGCATGGCCTCGCGCGTCGCCTCGGTGATGATCCTCGGGCCAGTGACGTACTCGCCGAACTCCGCATTGTTGGAGATCGAGTAGTTCATGTTCGCAATGCCGCCCTCGTAGATCAGGTCGACGATCAGCTTGAGCTCATGCAGGCACTCGAAGTACGCCATCTCGGGGGCATAGCCCGCCTCGACCAGCACCTCGAAGCCCATCTTGATCAGCTCGACGGTGCCACCGCACAGAACGGTCTGCTCGCCGAACAGGTCGGTCTCGGTCTCTTCGCGGAAGTTGGTCTCGATGATGCCGGCACGGCCACCACCGATCGCGCATGCGTACGACAGCGCCATGTCGCGCGCCATCTTGGAGGTGTCCTGGTGAATCGCCACCAGCATCGGGACACCGCCGCCACCGGCGTAGGTCGAGCGCACCGTGTGGCCCGGCGCCTTGGGGGCGATCATGACCACGTCGAGGTCGGCACGCGGCATGACCTGGCCGTAATGCACGTTGAAGCCGTGCGCGAACGCCAGCGTGGCGCCCTTCTTGATGTTGGGCTCGATCTCGTCGCGATAGGCCGCGCCGATGTGCTCATCGGGCATCAGCATCATGACGAAATCGGCATCCTTGACCGCCTCGCCGATCTCGGCGACGTTCAGCCCGGCCATCTTGACCTTGTCCCACGACGGGCCGCCCTTGCGCACGCCGACAACGACCTTGCCGCCCGAATCGTTCAGGTTCTGCGCATGGGCATGGCCCTGCGAGCCGTACCCGATGATTGCGACCTTCTTGCCCTTGATCAGCTTCAGGTCACAGTCTTTGTCGTAGAAAAGCTTCATGATGTTCCTCTCCTCTTGAATGACGATGTGATGGCTCTCAGGCCTTCAATACCCGTTCACCGCGGGCTATGCCCGAGGCGCCGGTGCGGACTGTTTCAAGGATCGCCGACCGGTCGAGCGCGTCGATGAACGCGTCGAGCTTGGTGCCGTCGCCGGTCAGTTCGATCGTGTACGACTTGTCGGTGACATCGATGACCCGACCCCGGAAGATGTCGGCCATGCGCTTGATCTCTTCGCGTTCCTTGCCGATCGCGCGCACCTTGATCAGCATCAGCTCGCGCTCGATGTAGGCGCTCTCGGTCAGGTCGACGACCTTGACCACGTCGATCAGCCGGTTCAGGTGCTTGGTGATCTGTTCGATCACGTCATCCGAGCCCGTGGTGACGATGGTCAGCCGCGACAGCGACTTGTCCTCGGTCGGGGCGACGGTGAGGGTCTCGATGTTGTAACCCCGCGCCGAGAACAGGCCGACCACGCGCGACAGCGCGCCCGGCTCGTTCTCGAGGAGGAGCGAAATGATGTGTCTCATCTGGGGCTCCGGCTCACAGGTCTTCGGATGACAGCAGCATTTCGGTCAGACCCTTGCCACCCTGCACCATCGGCCAGACGTTTTCCTTCTGGTCGGTGAGGATGTCGAGGAAGACCAGCCGGTCCTTGTACTTGCCGAAGGCATCGCGCAGCGCCGGCTCGACGTCGTGCGGACTTTCGACCCGGATGCCGACGTGCCCGTAGGCCTCGGCCAGCTTGACGAAGTCGGGCAGCGCATCCATGTACGACTCGGAATACCGGCTGCCGTACTCGATCTGCTGCCACTGCCGGACCATGCCCAGATAGCGGTTGTTCAGGTTCACGATCTTCACCGGCAGGTGGTACTGCTTGCAGGTGGAGAGTTCCTGGATGCACATCTGGATCGAGCCTTCGCCGGTGATGCAGGCGACCTGCGCGTCGGGGTGCGCCATCTTCACGCCCATGGCATACGGCAGACCGACACCCATCGTGCCCAGGCCACCCGAATTGATCCAGCGGCGCGGCTTGTCGAACCGGTAGAACTGGGCCGCCCACATCTGGTGCTGGCCGACATCCGAGGTGATGAACGCGTCGCCCTTGGTGACTTCCCAGAGCTTCTCGACCACGAACTGCGGCTTGATCAGTTCGGACTTCTTGTCGTAGCGCAGGCAGTCCTTGGTGCGCCATTCGTCGATCTGCTTCCACCAGGCGGCGACTGCCGCCTCGTCGGTGCGCGAACCGCTGGCGAACTGCTGCTCGATCAGGCTGGTGAGGTCGACCAGGGTCTCGCGCACGTCGCCCACGATGGGCACGTCGACCTTGACCCGCTTGGAGATCGAGGACGGGTCGACATCGATGTGGATGATCTTGTGAGGATTCTGCGCAAAGTGCTTGGGATCGCCGATCACGCGGTCATCGAAGCGCGCCCCGATGGCGATCAGCACGTCGCAGTGCTGCATCGCCATGTTCGCCTCGTAGGTGCCGTGCATGCCGGGCATGCCCACGAACTTGCGGTCGCTGGCCCGGAACCCGCCCAGTCCCATCAGCGTGTTGGTGACAGGGAATCCCAGCAGGTCGGCGAACTTGTTCAGCTCGGGCGCGGCGTTCGACAGGATCACGCCGCCGCCGGTGTAGATCATCGGGCGCTGCGCCTGCATGAGCAGCTGCAGCGCCTTCTTGATCTGACCCTGGTGCCCCTTGACCACGGGGTTGTACGAGCGCATCTCGACCGTCTTGGGATACTCGAAGCGGCACTTGTCGCGCGTGACATCCTTGGGAATGTCGACCAGCACCGGGCCGGGACGGCCGGTGGTCGCGATGTGGAAGGCCTTCTTCATCGTCTCGGCGAGGTCCTTGACGCTCTTGACGAGGAAGTTGTGCTTCACACAGGGCCGGGTGATCCCGACCGTGTCGCATTCCTGGAAGGCATCCTGGCCGATCGCATGCGTGGGCACCTGCCCCGACAGGATGATCATCGGGATGGAGTCCATGTAGGCGGTGGCGATGCCGGTGACGGCATTGGTCACGCCCGGACCACTGGTGACCAGGCACACGCCGACCTTCTGGGTCGAGCGCGAGTACGCGTCAGCGGCATGCACGGCGGCCTGCTCGTGACGCACCAGGATGTGCTGGAATTTTTCCTGCTTGAAGATAGCGTCGTAGATGAAGAGAACCGAGCCACCGGGATAGCCGAACACATGCTCGACGCCTTCTTCCTGAAGACATCGAACAACAATTTCTGCACCAGAGAGTTCCATGAGGGTGATCCTTTCAAGATCCAGGGAGCCCGGCCGCCGGCGCCAACGCGAAAGCCGATAACCGACTTGTCGCCTCGACACAGACCTTGGAACGGGACCTGCGAGGTTGATCGGGCGCCGATCGGCTCCCTTGTGAGGAGGACCAGGGCGAAAATGCCTTGATGGCTCGCGCACGGATGGGTCGCAGCCATAAAGACAACGGCGCCCGGCAACACGAACAGCGGTTGCGGGACGCCGTGGGGATCCTGCGGAGGATACTGCACCGCAGCAGCCGGGGTCAAGAACGGCCCCGGACGGACGCGCCTCTGCTAGCATGCGCGATCCGCACTTTACCCGGCTGACCCCCCTCCCCTTTCAATGGCCTCTCGGCAGGAATTGTCGGACTTTCTGGCCTCGGTCGAGCGGCGAGCCTTCAAGCACGCGGTCTACGCAGTGCGCGACGAAGACACCGCGCTCGATATCGTCCAGGACAGCATGCTCAAGCTCTCCGAACGCTACGGCGACAAGCCGGCGGCGGAACTGCCCATGCTGTTTCAGCGCATCCTGCAGAACACGATCACCGATCACTTCCGCCGGCAGAAGGTGCGCAACACCTGGGTGACGCTGTTTTCGGCGTTCATGCCGGATGACGACGAATCGGGCGACCGCGATCCGCTCGAGACGCTCGAAGCCCAGGAGGGAACTCAGAAAGCCCGGAGCGCGGCCGACGAGGTCGAGCGGGCACAGATCATGCGTGCGATCGAAGATGAGGTCAAACGGCTTCCGCCGCGTCAACGAGAGGCGTTTCTGATGCGTTACTGGGAAGATATGGATGTGGCCGAAACTGCGGCCGCAATGGGCTGCTCTGAAGGCAGCGTCAAGACGCACTGTTCCCGTGCGACTCACTCGCTCGCCACTGCATTGCGGGCGAAGGGAATCACGCTATGAACGAACAACAATTTGCACAGGAAATCCGCAAGGCGCTCGACGAGTCGACCGTTCGTCTGCCGTATCGGGTCAGCCACCGCCTGGAACTTGCCCGGCGCAATGCGCTCGCGCACCAGCGCACCAGCGAGGTGCGGGTGCCCGCTCCCAGTGGGGCCCTGGTGACTGCTGGCGGCCCGTCCGCCGCCCAGCCCGAGCACACGGTCTGGTGGCGGCTGGGGGTCACCCTGGTTCCGGCTCTGGTGGTGGCGGTGGGCCTGATGGCCATCTCGGTCTGGAACGAAACCGAAACTGCCGACGAGATTGCCGAAATCGATACCGCCGTGCTGACCGACGAAGTACCCCTGACCGCCTATACCGACCGCGGTTTCGGCGTCTTCCTGAAGAACAGCCGCCAGTGATGCACGCTGCCCGCCAGCCTGTCGCAACCGGCGCGCAACGACCCTCGCGGGTCGCGGCGGCCCGGCTGCTGACGCTGGCGTTCGCACTGTCGGCGGGCCTGCTGCTCTGTCATGAAGCAGCGGCCCAGGCGGGCGAGTCCAAGCCGGCGTCGTCCCAGGGGTCACTGCTGATTCTGGTCCAGCCGCTTTGGAGCGAGCTCACGCCGTTCCAGCGCGAAACCCTTGCACCGCT
>DAONCJ010000199.1:0-6676 GCA_035401985.1 Burkholderiaceae bacterium
CAACGACCCGCAGATCAACGCGTTCTCAATGCCCGGGCGCAAGATCGGCATCTACACCGGCATCCTCGAGAACCTGAAGCTGACCGATGATGAACTGGCGATGGTGATCGGTCACGAAGTGGCGCATGCCCTGCGCGAGCACGCCCGCGAGCGCGCCGCCAAGGGCACGCTGACCGAGGTGGGCGCCGGTCTGGTGACCAGCATCCTCGGCCTGGGCGATCTCGGCCGGATGGCTGTCGGCGCGGGCGCACAGCTGGTCACGCTCGGCTTTTCGCGCAGCAATGAGACCGACGCCGATCTGGTCGGCCTCGATGTCGCGGCCCGCGCCGGCTACGATCCACGGGCCGCCATCAGGGTCTGGGAAAAGATGGGAGCCGCCTCCAAGGGCGCGCCGCCGCAATGGATGTCGACCCACCCCGCAGGGGCCTCTCGCATCAACGAAATCCGCCGGCATCTCGATGAGACGCTGCCGCTGTATGCGCGTGCCCGGGGTCGCTCGCTCGACAACCTGCCGCCCTACACCTCGAACTGGGGCGATCCGATCCCCTGAACCGGTCGGCGAGTGGGGCCGTCAGCCTCTCGGTCCGGCAATGCCCACAGTGCCCGCGCGGACCAGCGTGCGGAAGGCTTCGGCCGGCAGTGCCTTGCCGAACAGATAACCCTGGCCCATGTCGCAGCCCTCGTCCCGCAGCCAGGTCAGCTGCTCCTCGGTCTCGACGCCTTCGGCGACGGTCGTCAGACCCAGCGTGCGCGCCATCGCGATGATCGCCCGCACGATCGCGGCATCGTTCGGGTCATCGCAGACGCCGCTGACAAACGACTGGTCGATCTTCAGCGTGGCAACCGGCAGGCGCTTCAGGCGCGACAGCGACGAATAGCCGGTGCCGAAATCGTCGATGGCCAGTTTCAAGCCAAGGTCCCGGAGGGCCTCGAGCCGGCGCACCGTGTCCTCCTGGGTGGCCTCGCTCATCAGCAGGGTCTCGGTGATCTCGACCTGAAGCAGCAAGGGATCGAGGTGATGACGGCGCAGCAATCCCTGGATGTGATCGAGGAAGTCGCCCCGCCAGACCTGCGGTCCGGCCACATTGACCGCGATGTGCCCCATCTGCAGGACTTCGGCCTGCCAGCGCGCCGCCTGTCCGGCGGCCTCCGACATCACCCAGCGGCCGAGCTCGGCGATCAGGCCGGATTCCTCGGCGACCGGCACGAAGCGCCCCGGGGCGATCGAGCCCTGGCTGGGATGCGGCCATCGGACCAGCGCCTCGGCGCCGACCACGCGGCCCGTCGACAGCTCGACCTTCGGCTGATAGTGGAGCTGGAAATCGCCGCGCGCCAGCGCCGCGCGGATCTGGGCCTCGAGCGCCAGCCGGTCGGCGATCTCGGCCGCCATCTGTTCGCTGAACACCTGCAGCCGATTGCGGCCCCGTGCCTTGGCGCGATGCATGGCGATATTGGCGTTCTTGATCAGCTCCTCGACGCTGCCGGCATGCTGCGGATGGAACGCGATGCCCACGCTGGCGCCGATCGCGAATTCATAGTGCTCGACCTTCAGGGCCGGGCGCAGCGCCTCGAGCAGGGCCTCGGCCAGCGCGACCGCGTCGGCCGGCGATCGCAGGTCGGTCATCATCACCATGAACTCGTCGCTCTCGGGACGGCCGAGGACGGCGCTCGGGGGCAGATGGGCGCGCAGGCGCTCGGCGACCGCGAGCAGCACCCGGTCACCCCAATGCTGGCCGAGCGAGTCGTTGACGTTCTTGAAGCGGTCAAGGTCGAGATAGAGCAATGCGATCGCCTCGTCGCCCGAATCGACCGACAGCATCTGCGCGTGCACGCGCTCCATCATCGCGGCGCGATTCGGCAGCCCGGTCAGGGAATCGTGACGCGCCAGGTAGTCCAGCCGCGACTGCGAGCGGCGCAGCGCACTGACATCGGAGACCATCACGACGTAGTGGCCGGGCCGGCCGGTGTGATCGAGCAGCACGCCGACATTGAACCAGTGGTAATTCAACTGTCCGTCGGCGCCCTGGGAGGTGCGCTCGCCCTGCCAGCGGCCGGCCCGCTCGAGCAGGGGCAGGATCTGGCGGCGAAACGCGTCATCGAAAAACCGCCAGCCATCATGGCGCAGGCCTTCGAGGCTCAGCCCGGTGATCTGCGTGAAGGCGGCATTGACCTGCAGCGGCCGCAGGTCGCGATCGACCAGCAGCATGCCTTCGGCGGTGGTCTCGATCACCTGCGACCACAGACGCATGGTCTCGAGGATCGCCTCGCGCTCGGTGACGTCCTGCACGCTGCCCACGGCGGCCACGGCGCGGCCGGTGTGATCGCGCCGCTGCATCGCGTTCAGGTGGATCACCAGCTGCTGCCCGTCGGGACTGAGCCAGCGGTGCGTGAACTCGACCCGCTCGGCTTCCTTGCCCAGCCGCCCCAGTTCGTCGCGCACCCGCTGCTGATCGTCCGGATGGATCCGCCTGAAATACTCGTCGCGGGGCAGCTCGCGAGCCGTGCGGAACACGCGCAGCGCCGCCTCGGACGGAATCGTCAGGCCGGAATCGTAGGTGTATTCCCAGTGACCCAGATGGGCCAGGTTGAGCGCCTCGTCCAGCTTGGCGCGCTTGTCCTCCAGTTCGCCCACCAGTTCGGCGGCCTTCATCACGAACCTGATCCGGTGGCGCAGCAGCGCGTCGTTGACCGGCTTGGTCAGGTAATCGGACGCGCCGGCGTCGAACGCCTGCTCGATCGACTGGTGGTCGTCAAGACCGGTCTGGATCAGGATGGGAATGGTCCGGTACTGCGGCATCCGCCGAAGTTCGCGGCACACGTCGAAGCCCGACGGGCCGGGCATCTGCACATCCAGCACCACGCAGGCGAAGGTCTGGGCACTCGCCAGCGGCAGGGCCGTCAGGCCATCGCCAGCCGTGGTCACCTCGAATCCGATGTCGGCGAAGCTGGCTGCGATCAGTGTGCGGGCCAGCGGATCGTCATCGACGATCAGTGCGCGCCGGACGGGTTCGGCGGACGCGCCGGCACCTGTGGCCTGACCGCCGCCGGCCGGCTGGTCGGCGCCTGCGGATTCGCGCGGTCCGTCATGGGATTGGGGGGCGTCCGCCATCGGGCTCAGCGACGCATCGCGTAATCGATGGTCAGCGGCGCGTGATCCGAGAACCGCTCATCGACATAGATGTCGGCCGACCGAGCCATCGCGGAGATGCCTGGCGTGGCGATCTGATAGTCGAGGCGCCAGCCGACATTCTTGGCCCATGACTGCCCGCGGTTGCTCCACCAGGTGTAGCGCTCAGGGCGTTCGTCGAGCCGCCGAAAGACATCGACGAAGCCGAACTCGTCGAACACCTGGCTCAGCCACTGGCGCTCTTCGGGCAGGAAGCCGGAGTTCTTCTGGTTGGATCGCCAATTCTTCAGATCGATTTCGCGATGCGCGATATTCCAGTCGCCGCAGACCACGACCTCGCGGCCACAACGGCCGAGCTCCTGCAGATGCGCCGCGAACGACTTCATGAACCGGAACTTGGCCAGCTGCCGCTCCGGCGAACTGGATCCCGACGGCAGGTACATGGAGACCACCGTGTAGGCGCCGAAATCGGCCTCGACGTAGCGTCCCTCGGCATCGAACTCGGGATCGCCAAAGCCGATCCGGACCGACCGCGGCTTCTTGCGCGCGAACACGCCCACGCCGCTGTAGCCCGGGCGCTGGGCGAAATGAAAATGGCCCTTCATGCCCGCCGGCGATCGCAGCGTTTCATCGAGATCGGCCTCCTGCGCCTTGATCTCCTGGACGCACAGCACGTCGGCCTTCTGGGCTTCCAGCCAGGGCAGCAAGCCTTTGCGAGCGGCCGAACGGATGCCGTTCAGATTGAGAGTGATGATCCGTATCATGTCGCCTTGTCGCCGGCACAGGCCGGCAGGGAGCTCAGGTGTCTGTCGAATCAATGGAGTTTATCCGCTTCGCGCTGGATGCCGCCGTGCTGCGCTTCGGCCAGTTCCGGACCAAGGCCGGGCGGGATTCGCCCTATTTCTTCAATGCCGGCCTGTTCAACGACGGTGCACGACTGGGGCGACTGGCCGAGTTTTATGCCGGCGCCCTGCTTGCGGCGCAAGATGCCGGCCAGGTCCGGTTCGACATGCTGTTCGGGCCGGCCTACAAGGGCATCACGCTGGCCAGCGCGACCGCCATCGAACTGGCACGTCGCGGACGCAATGTCGATTTCGCCTACAACCGCAAGGAGGCCAAGGATCACGGCGAGGGCGGCACGCTGATCGGCGCGCCGCTGCGCGGCCGCGTGGTGATCGTCGACGACGTCATCTCGGCAGGCACCTCCGTGCGCGAGTCCGTGGACATCATCCGCGCCGCGGGGGCCGAACCGGCAGCCGTGCTGATCGCCCTGGACCGCCGGGAACGGGGTGGCAACGCCACCGAGGTCACCGTGCAATCCGCCGTCCAGCAGGTGCAGGCGATGTTCGGCATCCCGGTGCTGTCGATCGCCTCGCTCGCCGACGTGGTGGCCTTCCTCGAGCAGTCCGGTACCGGCGAGCTGGCGGCGTACCGCGATCAGGTCACGGCCTATCGTGCCCGCTACGGCGTCTGAGGCGTCCGGACAGGCTGATTCCCACCAAACCAGGAGCAGGCAATGATCGGATGGCAGCCCATCGAATACGAACAGGCCGACGCTGAGGTGCGCGCGGTCTACGACGACATCCGCCGCACCCGAGGCAGCGACTACCTGAATGCGGTCTGGCGCGTGCTCGCCAATGATCCTGCGCTGCTGGCGCGCAGCTGGCACAACGTCAAGGAAGTGATGGCGCCCGGCGCGCTCGATCCGCTGACCAAGGAGCTGGTCTATCTCGCGGTGTCGATCACCAATGGCTGCGACTACTGCATCGGCACCCACGGCGCCGCCGCGCAGGCCAAGGGCATGAGCCCGGCCCAGTTCGGCGAACTGCTGGCGGTGGTCGGTCTGGCCAATCAGCTCAATGCGGTGGTCAAGGGCGCGGCGGTACCGCTCGGCGAACGTTACCGCGCCTGAACGTCCATCGGCCGGGCTGCGGGGCGCGGGCGGTACAGCTTGCGCTGCGCCGCCAGCCAGACCCGTGCCTGTGCGAAGGCCTGCTGCAGCTCGGCGCCCCGTTCGATCGCCACGCCGACCTGACCGGTACGGGCCGCCACGTCGATTTCGCGGCTCAGAGCCTGCAGGCGGATCAGACCGAGCGACCCGGACGCCGATGAAAGCGGGTGGCTGTTCCGATGCACAGTGGCTGCGTCGGCGCGCTGCGCCGCCTCGGCGATCGCCGTGATGCGCTTGTGCGCGTCGGCCTCGAACAAGGTCGAGATCTCATGGAGCAGATCGCCCATGCCGTCCGGGTCGACCTCGCGCAACGACAGGATCACGGCTTCATCGAAGGCCGGCTCGGCCGACGCGTCGGCAGTCTCGTCACGACCCGGGGCTTCGGGCGGCGGCACAGCAACCGTCGCTGTGGCGGGGGCTGCGTCGCCCGAGGACGTCCGGGGCGCGGCTGGCGCAAGCCAGCGGCCCAGCACCGTGCGAAGCTCGTCAAGCTTGAACGGCTTCATCAGATAGTCGTCCATGCCGGCCGCCAGGCAGGCCTCGCGATCGCCCTTCAGCGCATGCGCGGTCAGCGCGACCACCGGCAGGCGCCGCGAGCCGGCCGCCTCTTCGAGCTGGCGAATCCGCCCGGTCGCGGCAAACCCGTCCATCTCGGGCATCTGACAATCCATCAGCACCAGATCGAAGGCCTCGCGCTCGACCGCATCGACCGCCTTCGCGCCATTGTCCACAACGACCACGTCGCAGCCGAGCAGCTCGAGGTGTCCACGCGTGACCAGCTGGTTGACCGGATGGTCTTCGGCCACCAGGACCTTCGCCGCGAAGCGGGTCGGCGCAGCGTCCGGGCGCACGGGCGCGACCGATGGCTGATCCGGATCGCCGAACTCGGTCAGCCGATCGAGCAGGGCCGATGCCCGCAACGGCAGGGGCAGGTGAACCACGCGATTGTCATGGACTGCGGGCGCCTGAGAGGGCGACAGCACGATGAGACCGGCCACGCCGAGGTCGGCGGCGTTCAGAGCCGCCAGCGCTTGCACCGGCACACCCGCATTGGCCGACTCCCCGTGGCCCTGCGCGTCGTCGGTAAGCACCAGAACACTCGGCCATTCGGGCCCGGTCGGATTGGCCTCCAGACTGGCCAGCGCTGCCTGCACGTCGGCGAACCCCTGCGAGCGCAACCCCCACGCGGCCAGATGAGAATGGACGAAGTCGCGCAGCGGCGCATCGCGCAGACAGGTGAGTACGGAAAGGCGACGCAGGCGCTGCGAGCGCTCGGAGATCTGCATCGGATCGGCGGACCGGGTCAGACCCGCCACTGCGGCCGCGGCCGGCGCCTCGAGAGAAAACCGGAAGGTCGATCCACGCCCCGGCTTGCTGTCCACCTCGATGCGGCCACCCATCATGGCGACCAGCTGGCGCGAGATGGTCAGGCCCAGCCCGGTGCCGCCATAGCGGCGCGTCATCGAACCGTCGGCCTGCGCGAACTCCTCGAAGATCCGGTTCAGCGCCTGCTGCTCGATCCCCACACCGGTGTCGGTCACGCTGAAGCACACCGACGGCCGCCCGTCGCTTTCAAAGCACGGCACCGCCTCGATGAC
>DAONCJ010000200.1:0-6672 GCA_035401985.1 Burkholderiaceae bacterium
AGGAAAACAGCACAGGCGCCGACCGATGCGCGACTCGAGGTGACCAGCAGGGCGACGCCCAGCAGCAGCGCTGCGCCGAGCGACAACACCAGAGGCCGCGGCCTCGCATCGGCCAGGGCCAGTGCCAGAGCGCCGCCCAGTGCGATCGCCAGATAGATCGATGAATGATTGACGTGGCCTACCGAGTTCAACTCGAGGAACTCGGGAGTGGTCGCCATCAGCAGGGCCGCAAAGCCCCAGATGGTCGCCACCACGGTGCCTGCCACCGTCGCCCACAGGACCGGCAGGACCTGATCGAACCGGTAATGGCGCCGGCTCATGAGCCAGGGCACGGTCAGCATGCGCAGCGTATCGCCTGCGGCGCCCAGCGTGCGGCCCGGCTCGGCCACACCGATGCCGGCCAGCAGAGCCGACATCAGCAGGGCCGCGAATGCGACGTCCCACCAGACCCAGTCACGGCGACCCGCGGGCACGCCGCCTGAGGCCCTGCGCTCGGCGCGCTCGCGCCACCAGGCGGCCAGCGACACCGCAACCCAGGCCGCCCAGAGCAGATTCTTGGGCACCTCGAACAAGGGCAGCATGAACATCAGCGCCGCGAGCAGCGCGACCTCGACGCGGCCGGCATCCGCGCGTCCGGGCGACGTGAGCACTGGCCCGCTCATCTTCGCGCGGCCGCCCGCGCCGGCTCCACGCCGGCCGGTCCCGCCTGCGTTGCGGCCTCGAACACGGCGCTCATGCGATCGAGCATGCGATCCCGGGTGAATCCATCGAGCACATGAGCCCTTGCACGTTCGCCCAGCGCGCTTCGCCAGGCCGGATCGCGCTGCAGGTCGCTCAGCGCAGCCGTGAGCACGGCGCTGTCCTGCATCGGCACAACGACCGCGGTGCGGCCAGGCACGGCGATCTCGCCGATGGCGCCTGCATCGGTCGTCACACAGGGCAGGCCGGTGAACATGGCCTGCATCAATGCCTGGGGCACGCCTTCATTGGCATAGGACGGCAGCGCAAAGGCATCGAGCGCGCGCATCCAGGGGGCGACATCGGCCTGCTGTCCGGCGAAACGCACCAGGTCCGGGCGGCCCAGCGCAGCCGCCTGTGCCAGCAGTGCCTCATGCTGCGGCCCTTCGCCGACGATCACCAGCTGCACCCTGGTCTTCATGGCGGCGACCGCATCGATCAGATAACGATGCCCCTTCCAGCTGCGCAGCGTCGCGACGATGCCGACAAGGTAGCGGTCGTCCGGAAGACCGAGCTGCGCACGGATGGCAGCCCTTTCTTCGCGACCCGTGACCGGGCGGAACTTTTCATGGTCGATGCCGGTGGGAATCGACACCACACGCTGCGGATCGCAGCCCAGCCCCTCGATCAGCTCACGGCGCAGCCGCTCGCCCGTGGTGACGACGAAGCGGCTGGCGCGTGCGTACAGCCAGCGGTTGCTCGCCGTGCGGGCGACCGGCGCCGAGATGTGGCGGGTGCGGACCAGCGGCGGCCCCGCCTTCAGGCTGGCGCAAGCCAGTGCGGCCAGCCAGCTGTCCGTCGAGCTGTGCGAGTTGACGACATCGAAGGGATGCTCGCGCAGCAGTGCCCGCATCGCGAACAGGCCCGCAGGCCGCTTCTTCTCGAGCGGTGCGGTCAGCACCCGCAGGCCGCGCGCTGGCGCAGCGCGGGCGATCGGCGCCTGTGGCGGACAGGCAAGCCACACCTCATGGCCGCGATCGATCATGCCGGCTGCTTCGTCGAGGATGCGGATCTCCTGACCGCCCCAGCCGCAGGATGCTTCCGTGTGCAGAATGCGCATGCTGCTGTCTCCGTCGCCGGTTCAGGGTTCCATTGGTGTGAACTGCACGCGATGCAGTCGGGAATACGGGCCGTCACGCGCGACCAGATCGGCGTGCCGGCCTTGTTCGACGATGCGACCGCCCTCGAGCACGACGATGCGGTCGGCCCGCTCGATGGTCGACAGCCGGTGCGCGATGACCAGCGTGGTCCTTCCGCTCATCGAGCGTTCGAGCGCCTGCTGAACATCGCGCTCGGTCTGCGAATCGAGCGCGGAGGTCGCCTCGTCGAGCAGCAGGATCGGCGCGTTCTTGAGCAGCGCACGGGCGATCGCCAGACGCTGGCGCTGGCCGCCGGACAGCTTCGCACCCCGTTCGCCGACGGCCGCATCGAGCTGGCCCGGCAGCGCGCGCACGTAATCGGCCAGGGCCGCCCGCTCGAGCGCCACCCACACCTCGGCATCCTCGACCGGACGGGCAACGCCGAAGGTGACGTTCGCGCGCACCGAATCGTTGAACAGCACGATGTCCTGGCTGACCAGGGCCAGCTGATCGCGCAGACTGGCCAGCGCCAGCTCGTCGATCGGCACGCCGTCGAGCACGATGCGACCCGCCGTCGGCGCGATGAACCGCGGCAGCAGGTTGATCAGGGTCGTCTTGCCACCGCCCGAGCCACCCACCAGCGCGACCAGTTCGCCCGGACGCACGGTCAGATCGATGCCCGTCAGCGCATCGCGTTCGGCGCCGGGATAGCGGAAGGACACCTGCTCGAAGCGCAGTTCGCCTTCGCAGCGCGACATCCGCCGGCTGCCGGTCTCGGGTTCGGCGTGGTGATCGAGGAGTTCGAACACGCTTTCAGCCGCGGCCAGTCCGCGCTGCAGCGGGCCGTTGATGTCGGCCAGATGCTTGAGCGGCGCCAGCAGCATCAGCATGCCGGTGATGAACGAGACGAAGCCGCCGACAGTGGTCTGATTGTTCATCGACTGCGACAGTGCGAGCGACACGACCGTGGCGACCGCCACGGCTGCGCACAGCTGGGTGATCGGCACCGTGGCGCCGCTGGCCACCGAATGGCGCATCGCGAATCCGCGCAGGCGCTCGACCGTGCGCCCGAACAGCGCGGTCTCGCGCTCGTAGGCGCCGAAGACCTTGATGACCTTGTAGCCGTGCACGGCCTCCTCGACCACCCGCGTGAGTTCGCCGGTGTGCTCGAGACTCTGCCGGTTCAGGCTGCGCATCCGCTTGCTGAACACCGCCACGACCACGGCGATCACCGGGATCAATGCCAGCGCAACCAGCGTCAGGCGCCAGTTCAGGTAGAGCAGCCAGCTCAGCAGGCCGACGATCACGAGACTGTCGCGCACCACCGTGGTCAGCACGCGCGTGGCGGCCACGGTGACGTTGTTGACCTCGAACACGATCTTGGAGATCAGCAGGCCCGAGGCCTCGCGTTCGAAATCCGACGCGGGCAGATGCAGCATGTGCGAGAACATCTGGCGGCGCATGTCGGCCAGCACCTTGTTCGCCACCCAGGCCAGCGCATAGTTGCTGGTGAAGGTTGCAATTCCGCGGACCACGAAGATGCCGATGATCGCCACCGGCACGTACCAGAGCTCGATGCCGGTCTTGTCGACGAAGCCTCGATCGAGCAGCGGCTTCATCAGCGCCGGAAACACCGGCTCGGTGGCTGCGGCAACCACCATGCCTACCAGCGCAAGGCCGAAGCCGCGCAGGTAGGGCCGGGTGTAGCCCATCAGGCGGCGATAGATCGCGAGACTCTGTTTCACGGCGTTCGTTTCAAGGCGCGGGCGATTCTGCCAGAACCTGGCGGTAGAGCATCAGCAGCGCATGGGCCGCCGCCTCGAGGGACCACGGCATGGCGCTGGCCCGCGCGGCTCGCCGCATGGCATCGTCGGCGCGCCGGGCAATCAGACATGCGATCGAGCCGGCCAGCGCCGCCACATCGAGCGCGTCGTGGATGAAGCCGTTCACGCCCGGTTCGATCAGTTCGCTGACACCGCAGGTGGGGCTGGCGATCAGCGGCAATCCGCAGGCCAGCGCCTCGAGCGCGGCGTTGGGAAACGGGTCGTAAAGCGCCGGCGCAAGGAATCCATCGGCGGCCCAGAGCACCGGCCGGACATCGTCGATGCCGCCCAGAAAGTGCACCCGCGATTCGATCCCCAGGGCCCGGGCCTGTCGTCGATAGCGCGCCAGCCGGCGGTCGGTGCCGGCCACCAGCAGCACGGACTGCCCCGGGGCGGCGTGCAGCGCCTGAAGCGAGGCGGCCAGTCCCTTGCGCTCGAAGCCGGAGCCGACGAAGGCAAACACCGGCACCTCATCGGCAAGCCCGAGTGCGCGCCTGGCCTGGGCGCGCTGGGCCGGCGTCGGCGGCGCGAAGCGATCGAGGTCCAGGCCATTGCGCAGCAGGTGCAGACGCTCGCGTGGCACGCCGAAGCGCCGATGGATGTCTTCGAGCACTGACGAGGCATTGCAGACAACCGCGCGCAGCGCCGGGTCGGTGAACATGGCGCGCTCTTCCCGAAGCACCCAGCGATGGTGCGGGTCGAGGGCGAGCAGCGCCGCCCGCCAGGCGGGCAGCACGCGCCGGCGCTGTTCGAGATAGCTGGCATGGACGCCATCGCCGGCACGATAGAGACTGACCCCCGCAACCCGCTCGTGGCTCTGGACGAGATCGAACCGGTGGCCGCGCAGCACCCTGCGCACGCCACGCGCGAACGACCAGTCGCGCCAGAGGCTGCCCAGGTGAAACGGGTCGACCTTGAGCAGCGTGAGCCGCACCGGCAGGTCCTCCACCGGCCCCATCGGCCAGCGCCGCGCGATCACTGTCACGTGCACTCCGGCGGCGCCGAGTGCGGCCATCGCCCGCTGCGTGTATCGCTCAGCCCCGCCGAAGGGGTTGTAGCGGGCCCGCACGATGGCAACCGAGAGCGCGCTCAATACTCGACCTGGACGTCGATCGGGTGCAGCCGCCGGCGCAGATCGGCCAGCAGGTCGTCGCGCGGACAGACCCGCCACCGTTCACCGAGTTCGACCGCGCTGCGGCCCTGCGCATTGCCATACTCGACCAGCACCGGCAGGGGCGCCTCGCTGATGCCGGCATAGGGCTCGATCGCCCCGCGCAGCAGGCCCGCATCGGCCACGCCGTTCAGGCTGATCCGCAGTCGCTTGCCGAACTCCTGGCGCGCCCCCGTGAGATCGAGCACACGTTCGGCGACCACCCGGATGCCGCCGCTGTAATCGTCCTTGCTGACCTTGGCCAGCGCGATGATCAGCTCGTCGTCGCGGATCAGGCTGCGATGCTTCTCGTAGAGCTCGTTGTACACGGTGAGCTCGAGCTTGCCCGATCCGTCATCGAACATCACCGCGCACATCTTGCCGCGCCGGGTCATCTGAGTGCGCTGCGAGGCGATGATTCCGGCCAGCCAGATCGGCTGCTTGTCGGGCTGGACGTCGGCCAGGCGCGTGCGCGCAAAGCGGCGCACCTCGTCCTGGAACCCGGCAAACAGATGTCCGGTCAGAAAGAAGCCGAGCGCCGCCTTTTCTTCCTGCAGACGCTGGCGCTCGCTCCAGGGCGACGCCGACTGCCAGCGGATCGGCGCATCGCCTGCGCCATCGCCGCTGCCGAAAAGGCTGACCTGATCGATCGCCGCCTCATGTGCCTCGGCGGCCTCCATGGCCTGCCCGACATTGGCGAGCACGCGGGCGCGGTTGTCATCCAGCGCATCGAACGCGCCGGCACGCGCCAGCGCCTCGATCGAGCGTCGATTGACCACCCGGCGATCGATGCGGGCGCAGAAGTCGGCCAGGCTGTCGAACGGCCGCTCGGCGCGCACCTTGAGGATGTTGAGCACGGCGGACTCGCCGGTGCCCTTCACCGCGCCCAGTCCGTAGCGGATGGCCCGGTCACCCTTGGAGGTCTTGGTCGGCTGCGCCACCACCGGCTGGAACCGGTAGCCCGACAGATTGATGTCTGGCGGCAGCACCGTGACCTTGTTGTCCTTGGCGTCGGACACGAACAGCTGCACCTTGTCGGTGTCGTCCATGTCGGCCGACAGCGTGGCGGCCAGGAACTCGGCCGGATAGTGCGCCTTCAGCCAGGCTGTGTGGTAGGTGACGACTGCGTAGGCCGCGGTGTGCGACTTGTTGAAGCCGTACTCGGCGAACATCGCCATCAGGTCGAACAGCTTGTTCGCCAGATCCGTGGCGTAGCCTTTCTTCTGCGCGCCCTCGACGAACAGGCTGCGGTGCTCGGCCATTTCCTCGGCCTTCTTCTTGCCCATCGCCCGGCGCAGCAGATCGGCTCCGCCCAGCGTGTAGCCGCCGATGATCTGCGCGATCTGCATCACCTGTTCCTGATACACGATCACGCCATAGGTCGGCTCGAGGCACTGCTGAAGGTCGGGATGAAAATAGTCGATCTTCTGCTGCCCCTTCTTGCGCAGGATGAAGTCGTCGACCATGCCCGAACCGAGCGGACCCGGCCGATACAGGGCCAGCACCGCGATGATGTCCTCGAAGCGGTCGGGCGCCAGCTTCTTCAGCAGCTTCTTCATCCCGTCGCTTTCCACCTGGAAGATCGCGTTGGTGTTCGCGTCCTTCAGAACCTGGTAGGCACGGGGATCGTCGAACGCCAGCGTGGCCAGATCGAGCGGCGGCTGTTCGGGGGGGCGGGGCCGGGCATTGATGTACTGCACGGCCAGATCGATGATGGTGAGATTGCGCAGCCCCAGGAAGTCGAACTTGACCAGGCCCACCGCCTCGACATCGTCCTTGTCGTACTGACTGATGACCGAGTCGGTGCCCGGCGCCTTGTACAGCGGACAGAAATCGGTGAGCTTGCCGGGCGCGATCAGCACGCCGCCGGCATGCATGCCGA